>CALCEL010000030.1 GCA_937900485.1 uncultured Prevotellaceae bacterium | reverse complement strand
TTCTTCACTTCTCTATCATATCATCACTCGAAATGTCGGATGAACCAAAAAAATGCCATCAATATATGGAAAATGACGAAAGATTCATGCGCCGCTGCCTTCAGCTGGCCTCAAACGGATGGAAGAACAGTCAGCCCAACCCTATGGTCGGAGCTGTCATAACTCATAACGGCATAATCATCGGAGAGGGGTACCACGTTCGCTGTGGCCAGGGACACGCTGAGGTTAACGCCTTTGCCTCCGTGTCACCGGAGAACGAGCACCTGCTTAGCGAGTCAACGATATACGTCAGCCTCGAGCCATGCAGCCACTACGGCAAGACACCGCCTTGCGCCGACCTGATTGTGGCGAAGGGGATTAAGAGATGCGTCGTCGGATGCCTGGACCCGTTCGCCAAGGTACAAGGAAGGGGCATCAAGAAACTTGTCGACGCAGGCATTGAGGTGAAGGTCGGAGTGCTCGAGGACGAGTGTAAGGCTCTGAACTCCAGGTTTATAACCTTCCATGGACTCAAGAGGCCTTTGGTGACTCTGAAATGGGCGCAAGGAGCCAACGGCTATGTGGACGGTCATATCTCCACTCTGTACACACAGATGATATGCCACAAGAGACGTAGCGAGCACCAGGCTATCATGGTAGGCAAGAACACATGGATGATTGACAAGCCGAGACTGGACGTGAGGATGTGGGTCGGAGACAACCCGAAGATCTACGTCGCCTCATCTAACCTCACCTCCTACGAGCGACAGACGATCGAGTCACGTGACGGTGTGGTGGTCAGCGGCTCCGTGGATGACATCCTGAAGCAGGTGTACGACGACGGAGTGCAGACACTACTCGTCGAGGGAGGCGCACAGCTGCTACAGTCGTTCATCGACTCCGGCATGTGGGACGCCGCTTACGTCGAGAAGGGTGACAAGCCGTTCGAGGGAAGCATCTCAGCTCCGGTGCTGCGTAACGCCACACTTTCCGAGCGTGAGTATCACTTCGGTAGAGTCATCGAGAAATACGTGCCGTACATCTGACCTTCCAAGACTCTTGCCTGACAGTCATATCCGACGTTTTCCGCGTCACTACTACAACGACGACTACTACAACTACGACTATTTTGAGTTCTTAGATATTTAATAATTATTAATAACCAGAGTATATAATCATCGTAGTTGTAGTAGTTGTTGTTGTCGTTGTTGTTGCGCATTTTTTCGGCTGACAACATCATCGCAACTCCTGCAGACACGACACTCCGCTCGCCGGCATGCACCGGAGCACTCGCACACTCACGCATGACCGTCCGCACGTTCGTGATGCCATTCGCTCCCGCAGGCATCGCCCGACGCTCCGGCTGTTTTCTTCAGGCACTCTTCGCTCTGACATCCCATCAAGCGACTCTCTCAGACAGGAAGTAAGCGTGAATATGCGTCAGCAGCTCTCCGCCAACGGCACATCAAACGCCATTGGACGATTCCGGCGTTTGCCTCACGCCTCGCGAAAATAATCCCCGCACACATTGTCCGCAAGCAGATTCTACGCCAGACTGTTTTTTCCTCGCTTTTTCTTTTCAGTCTCATCCCGTTCACGCATATTGTACACTATCGGGATGTGAGGTGTCAACACGAGATAGCATCTCCATCTCCGTGATGCTTCTTGCTGACCGCCTGCAATACTCTGACGATAACTTCGCTCCGCATCCGTTTCAACTTTCCAGAAAATGCCGTGTTATCCAGACTTCCAGCACCATACGAAAACTATAAGCTGACACACCCGTCAGCAAGCATAGACTAGTGGAATAACGGACAATACGGCACATGACGAAATTTCCTATGTCCATTTGGGGATAAAAACACATTAACTCACTGATAATCTACATACAAGGTATTTAAAAACCTTAGGTCTCTTTTTGAAACTCTCAGGTTAGGATATACTCTACAAACATGTCTGCGCTTCCCGATGTCCTAACCTGAGAATTTCAACGTCCTAACCTGAACTTTTCAAAGACCGAATAAGATATGAGAAAAAACGGAAAGGCATTTTCCCGTTGTCACACGTCAACGAAAAAAGGGGAATATCGGACAGCGAAAATTGGGGTTCATCCGACATTTCGAGTGATGATATGATAGAGAAGTGAAGAAAACCGCTG
>CALCEL010000029.1 GCA_937900485.1 uncultured Prevotellaceae bacterium | reverse complement strand
ACACTTTATTCTTGATTAGCTCAAGCCTTACCAACCGGATAAATCCGCTGAGCCACTTTCTTCCATCTCTCCCAGCCTCCCGTGCCATGTACGTCGAGCGTGCCGAGCAAGTCGCCGTCCACGTCGTCCACACGGACTTCAATCTTGCCGCCGCGCAGTCCGCTTGCCACACATGCCGTGAAAACGCCTTTTGATGACGAGGACAAGGACACGTTACGCAACTTGATATAGTCCTCGTTATGTATGTCGGTGACATACACTCCCCTCTTATCATTCTGCTCTGTCTTCACGCCCTTGGAGAACGCCATCGTCTCAGCCTCGACACGTCGATATGGACTGAACGACTCCACGGGGTCCACGCCCTCTTCCGTAGGCATTATGACAGGAAACGAGCCGTCAGCGTTATACTTGAACTCCTCAATCGCAATGCTGCGTCCGAAGCCACCGCCGTCGGGCAGCTTACCAGTGTGGTAGAAGAAATAGCTGTGTCCCTTGTAGTCAGCCACACCGCAATGGTTAGTGAATGAGTTGGTGTCTGTTAGCGGCATGACGACACCGGCATACGTCCACGGTCCGACAGGTGTCGGAGCTGTGGAATAGCTTATATGTTCAGGCACCCCACCAGCCGCGTACAGCAACTGATACACGCCTTCACGTTTTGTCAGCCACGGACCTTCCACGTAACTATCCTTATACGTCACTCCGCGCTCACGCTTATCAGCCGAAGGACCTCCGAAAGCTTCCTCCGTCATCGGCAGCATACCCAACTCACCCTGATACGACACCATGTCTCTGTTGAGTCTCAGGTAATACACCCTCGGGTTACCCCACATGAGCCACGCCTGACCATCGTCATCGATGAATACTGTAGGGTCGATATGATCCCACGTGCCGTTCTCAAACAACGGTTTACCAAGGGCGTCACGGAACGGACCCGTCGGTGAGTCTCCTACAGCCACGCCGATAGCCATGCCGCCGCTGATGGTTGAATGAGCACACACATACCAGTAGAACTTACCGTCACGCTCCACCACCTGAGATGCCCAGGCACGGTCGTCAGCCCAAGAGAAACTCTCCAGCGCCAACGGCGAGCCATGGTCTGTCCAGTTCACCATGTCACAGCTGGAGTAGACTCGCCACTCCTGCATCCAGAAGAAGTCAGCGCGATCCTCATCATGACCAGTATACACATACATCACACCATCGTGCACCATAGGAGCCGGGTCACTGGTATGACAAGTCTGTACCACCGGGTTCTGCGCCACGGCAGTAAGTGCTGAGATTGTCAAGGCAAAAAGAGATAATCGTAGCATATCATTTAATTTTCCAAATATTAAGAACAATAGAGTCTTTGACATGGCTTGGGTCGAGAGAGCAGATGAAAACACAATTGTTCATCCAGTCATAACGCGAGCCTGCGGGTGCCTCAAACTGAGGAGACGCCATGAGATAGGATGACGACTCACCATTCTCATCCGGCCCGTCATACGCCACACCCTTATTACGTATATGTATATACACACCATCTTCGGTCTTGATAGAGTATATCGCCTCCAGCGACGTCCTGTATCCTCGTATCAGCTGCCAGTCCGCACCTCCTTTCATTATCTCCCCTCGTAGCTTAGGCCCCTCGAACGTGCCTCCCGTGATCGGTATGACTCGCCTGTAACCTTCAGGAGTCTCACCCACATCGTACCAACGGCCGAGAGAGACTGTCAGACGCATCACGAACTCAGCGGAAGGACAACGAGCGTCACCGGCACACAGGGAGATGCCACTCACACCCGTCTCATCAAGATGACGCATACCAGTTGCTGACTGTCCGTAGACACTCTCGCCACACATGGTGAGACAAGACATCACTGCCAGTATAACCACATTAGCTTTTCTCATAACATAACTTTAACCGTCACAAATGTAGTTATAAATAATATGGATAATTCAGATTATCGTCTCATTAGCGTTTGTTTTTGTATCCTTCCGCAATACATGTCAGCTCACCACGTCTCTGAAGGTGGAAAAACAGTGAAGAAAAGAAGGGAGGAAGTAATGAAACGGTGCCTCGTAAAGATGTAGGCAACAAGGTCAGTCCAAGCTCACAGACCGTGAAGTACACTACATTGCTGATGGCAGACAAGATGAGCGAATACTGAAGTTCCAGCAGAGGTATCGAAGATACACTCACAGGTGGAATAAAGGACAATTTGGAACTTAACCAAATTTCCTATGTCTGTTTTTACTAAAATAATAGGTTAGCTTGTTGATAATCATATTACAAGGCTTTATAAAGTCTTAGGTCTCTTTTTTGAAATTTTTAGGTAAGGTTGTAGCCTATACGCAGGTCTGAGAATCTAAAAATCCTAACCTGAACTTTTCTGCGTCCTAACCTGAGAATTTCAGACGTCGAATAAGTCATGAGAAAATTCCAGAAGTCATTTTTCCGCTGACAGACATCAACGGAAAAAGAGGAGTTTAGGACAGCAAAAAATGTGCGAAATGGAATGAATTGTAGGAATGTTGAGAGAAGGTCGAAGCTCGGAAACAAAAAAATCGCCAAGCGCACCAGGACGGTACGCAAGGCGAAAATACAATCTTATTACCAACCTACAATATCTTGTCTTATGGACAGTCACGCCGATATGTTATCGACGTGACGTCCTTGGATAAACACTGTAAATTGTCAAACACTATCACTTAGCCTTGAACTGCCAGAATGACGCCTCACCCCAGTTGCCGAGACCTGAGAAGTCACCCTTGTCAGGATAAACGAGCGTCATGGCTGAGTTAGAGAGGTAAACGACCTCGAATGTTGTTGGCATGTTACCACCGGAGTTAATCTCGAACGGCCAGAGGATTGCTCCAGCGGATGTGTTGAGGTTACCAACCTTCCACTCGTTACCCTCAACCTTCTCGAACTGATATGTACCGCTGTTCAGCTCGTTTCCGTTAGCGTCGTACTTGAGAATCTTACCCTCCTGAGTGAATAACATGTATGCGTCCATGCTCTCCTCACCAGTAGCCTCACCAGTGTTAGAGTGATTTAACTGTCCGAGGAACTCATCCTCAGAAGTGACACCCCACCATTTGCCTGCGCCGTTGAGACCGACATCAGTTCCTGAGCCGCCGCAGTAACCCATGTTACCCCAGACAACACCGTCAGTAGCTTCTGTGTTCCATGTCCAAGCCTTACCATCCGCCTCGTAAGAGAGCAACATACCCTGAAGGTCTGAGTTTGACTTGAAATGCCAGAATGATGCCTCACCCCAGTTGCCGAGACCAGCGAAGTCGCCCTTATCAGGATAAACGAGACACATCTTGTCAACGGAGAGATAACATATATCAAACTCTGTTGGTCTGTTACCGCCTGAGTTTATCTCGAACGGCCATAAGATAGCGCCCTCCGAAGTCTTGAGCGTACCCACCTTCCATGCCGCAGGGTCAGAGTCGTCATAGTTGAGGATCTCGAATGAGCCTGCCGCACCAATCTGAGTGCCGTCAGCGGCATACTTAGTTATCGTACCCTCGTCATCCCATATCATGTAGGCGTCCATGCTCTCCTCACCTGTCGCAATACCTGTGTTAGAGTGCTGAATCTGACCAAGGAACTCTTCCTCAGAAGTGACACCCCACCATTTGCCGGAACCGTTGAGACCGACGTCAGCGCCTGCGCCGCCGCAGTACCCCATGTTACCCCAGACAACACCATCCGGAGCCTCTGTATCCCATGTCCATACCTTCTTGCCCTCGTCTGACACGGCGAGCTTCATCTCTGGAGCCAGTTCTGTCTGGACGTACACGTTGAGCACCGCTGACATCTCAGCCGTAGACATGTCAGAGTTGATGCACTGTATATAAACGGTCTGGTTAGGGTCAGAGCCTCGACGCGGTGAGAGGACGAACGAGCCTGAAGCACCGAGCGCCAACTGATTTTCCTCACCTTTTGAGTTGAGGTTGTAAATACGTACTACCGTAGATGGATTAGTAGTATACTTGATGTAGTTACCGTCCGCAGCAGGGTTACCCTCAGCGTCTGTCTGAGTGAATGTCACCAGTCCATCCATTGCGGACTTCGTCATGATGGTGGACTCGTAGTCCTTGTTGCTCTGTGTAGGATCACAAGAGGCAAGAAGAGCAGCCGCAGCCATCACACACAAATATGTTTTTTTCATATGTATCGTTTATTTATTATAGAGTTTATTAATATACAGGAGTAGATGTCATGTTCCAGTCATCCACGTCTGAGCCCCATCCTGGGTTCTGCTTGAGAAGGTTCTCGTCACCGGCGATGAGAATCTGTGACGTTGGTATAGGCAAGAATCCCTTAGTCTCAGCATAACGCTGTGCCCATGATGACTTCGCATGTTTCATCGTAGTCCAACGTCCCTGATAATTCACGTCTGTACCATCCTGCTTCTGAAGAGCCTTGGCAGCCTCACAGTCCACGCCACCTGACTTACCTGACCAGCGGCGCAGGTCGTTGAAGCGAATTCCCTCACCTGCGAACTCCCAACGACGCTCATCCTTGAGGTTCTGGAGTGTGAAGGGGATAGAAGGAAGACCGGCTCTCATACGAACCATTTCCATGCATGTGTTATCACCTGTTAGCTCTGACTGCATGAGCAAGACATCAGCGTAACGCATGAGAACGATATCCGCGAAATGGTCACCCTGCATACTGTTACCGTTGTTCTGAGTCACGCCAGCGTTCTCACGAACGACACCCCACCAAGTGTAAGGTCCATCGGTCATGTTGTTCTGTGATGACTCCTTAGTAGTCACAGCACACAACTTCTTGTTATACAATCCCGCGTCCTCAGTACATGAGGTAGTGTAGCTATAGTGCTCAAGCTCATCCTCACATCTGAGGATCGTGGCACGCTTACGAGGGTCTCCATCTGGCCACTCATCCCAAAGGTTATCGTTGATAGTACCTTGACCCCAACCCTGAGCATAAGGGAATGTGGAGAGGGCACCGTTATGATATGTGGAACCAGTGTTAGGATCCTGCGCACCATCCGCAGCGTCGTCACATCTGAGAGAACAGTAGAGTGAAGTCATGTTTGTGAATCCCATGGCGATAGTACCGTTCCAAGAGGCGATGTTACCGAACTGAATACCGAACAACTCCTCGGCGTTACCGTTGCCGGCCCAGAATGTTCCAGCCTCAGCGAGGTCTTTTGTGAACTCATAGTCAGGAGCAGTGTACTCGTTGGTATACTGCCAGAGAAGACGATAGTCGCTGATGAGTGAGTACTTCTGTGAGGCGATAACGTCATTAAGAATAGTGATCACGTCATCCTTTGTTATTGTCTCCGTAGCACCGTTCTGTGAAGGGAGTGTGAGAGGCTCCGGAGTCTGTGAAGACAAATCGGAAATCTCCTTGTAGAATCCCTGATAGAACATGTATGCGCGTGCCAGATAACCTGCGGCAGCACCCTTAGTGGCATGTCCGTCACCAGTCGTGGCGTCATAGCTCATGAGGTTATATGCGCTGAGGAAGTCGGCGATGATATGAGGATAGATCACATTCTCCGCAGAGAGCTGAGGCAACTCTGTCTTAGACGTAGGAGCGGCAGGTGTCCAGTAACCCGGGATATCGCCCCACATCTGTGAGCCCCACAGGTAGAACAGCCCTCTCATGAAATATGCCTCACCGATGAGCTGGTTACGTTTCTTCTCATCAAGAGTGTTGAGGATGCTCTCCTTTGTGCCGATAACGGCGTTGGCGCGTGCTATACCAACGTAGGTACAGTGCCAGGCATCCTTATAATAGTCACTGTTGGTAGCCATGAGGTGTCCTACAGCATGCGCCTCCGTATCACCGTCTCCTCCAGCTCCGTTACAGTCGTCTGACATCATGACGTTGAGCAGGAAAGGCGTGTTGAGCGGGTTGTTGCAATACTGATTCATCACACCATACATAGCGGAAATCTCTTTATTGAGGTCGCTGACAGTCACCGGATAGTTTCCGGAGTTTGCCTCGGTATAGTTTTCGGAATCGAGGAAACTTTCACATGACGTAAATGTAAAAGCGGCCGCAACTGCCAATGATATAATTTTTTTCATAATAACTTTCTGTATTAAACTATTTAAGATTAGAACTTAATGCTGCATCCTACGATATAAGTGCGAGCTGAAGGATAGTTACCGAGATCGATTCCCATAGCCCAGTCCTGAGTACCGCCGCTTGAGCCCATCTCAGGATCGAGTCCTGTGTAACTTGTGAATGTCCAGAGGTTCTGTGCCTGCACGTAAAGTCTGAGCTGACCGAATGGTGATGACTTCCAGATTTTGTTGAAGTCATAGCCCACAGTCACGTTCTGGATTCTGAAATAGTCACCGTTCTGCATATACACTGTTGAGACGTGTCCCCAGTTGTCACCGCCGACATTGAGACGAGGCAATGTGTTGCTTGTGCCCTCACCATGCCATCTCTCAAACACGTCCTGAGTATAGTTCTGATACTTGTTAGCGAGCTGGGCAGTACGATAGCACTGCATGATCTGATGACCGAAGGCTCCGTAACCTGTGACGCTGAAGTCCAATCCCTTCCAGTCACCACCGAGAGTGAGACCGAGAGTGAAGTTAGGGTTAGGGTCACCAATCTCATGGCGGTCAGTGTCGAAGCTGATCACGCCGTCACCATTATAGTCCTCCCAGATACAGTCACCAGGCTGAGCACCGTCGAGAACTGCCTTACCTGCATTGCGGGCAGCGTCAATCTGAGCCTGGTTCTGCCATATACCGCTATGTGACATACCGTAGAAGTAAGATACTGGGTGTCCCTCCTCAACGAGACATACGTACTCAGAGTTCTGGAAGAGTGAGCTCCAGCGGTCGATACCGATGGCACCGTTCTTAAGACTTGTAACCTCGTTCTTATTAGTAGCGATGTTAAGGTTTGCGAAGTAGTTGAAATTCTTGTTCAGTCTGTCTCTCCATGAGATAGCGAGCTCGACACCTGTGTTACGTACGTTACCCTCATTCTCCCAAGCTGCCTCCTCATAACCGAAGATGTCATAGTTGTTAGCACGTACGATCCAGTCCTTAGTAGTCTTTCTGTACCAGTCGAAGTTAACGCCGAGACGTCCGTTAAGGAATCGCGCGTCGAAACCTAAGTCAATCTGCTCAGAAGTCTCCCAAGTGAGGTTCTCGTTAGGCTGGTTACGAGAGTAAGCACCAGTAGTATACTTGTTACTTACAGTGTAGTCGTTGCTTGTAGAGAACTTGTAGCCGTAGTCAGCGTAGTCAGTAGGTGAGAACGCGATGTTAGAGAGGTAAGCGTACTTTCCGGAAGCAGCGTCGCAGTTACCGTTCTGTCCCCAGGAAGCCCTGACCTTCAACTGGTCGAGCCAAGAAGTTGTCTCTTCCATGAAAGCCTCTTTAGAGATATCCCAACCTGCGGATACAGAAGGGAAGGTACCCCACTGGTGTCCCTTAGCGAAGTAGCTTGAGCCGTCACGACGAAGAATAACAGTAGCCATGTACTTCTCGTCGTAGTTCCAGTTCAAACGTCCGAAGAATGAAGCGATAGTTCCCTGTTTTGGATAGAAGTATCCAGAACCACCTTTCCAGTTCTCCCATCCGTAGTTGTTGAGCATTCTGTAGTTTTCACCATTAAGGAGTAGTGAGTTAGCGTCAACAGCAGTCACGCTGGCATTACCGCTCATGCCTGTGCTCCAGTTAGACTGCTCGAAAGACTGTCCAATCATCACGTCGAAGTGGTTTTTACCTATTTCTGGCAACACATAAGAGAGAGTGTTATCGAAAGAGAGAGAAGATCCCTCGTACATGCTCTGAGAAGAAGTGTAGTTAGAAGACGCAGATGTTGAGCTTGAAGAATAAGGGTCGCTCATATTTCTATTGTTGGAAGCGCTGTAGCCTGTGTTGACCTGGCTACGCCATTTCAGTCCCTTGATAGGCTCCACAGTAACGAAGAATGTAGCTCCCACTCCGAAGTCTCTATTAAGGTTGAGAGAGTTGTAGTTACCAGCGAGGAAAGCCGTGAGCGGCTGTGAGTACAGGTCGTTATTGAAACCTGTGTGGTCTGTCTCGTATGATGTGAGTGAGCCGTCAGCTCTGTACGCAGGTACGAGAGGAGAGGCGATGTAAGCGTCATGCATGATATTCCAGTAGCCGTTACCCTCAGCCAAGTCGTGACTGCTGTGGTACCAGAAAGAGATATTCTCGCCGACAGTCACCACGTCACGTCCCTTGTCGTTGCGGTAGAGCACATGGTCAGAGTTGATACGTCCTCCGTAGCGCTTGTAGTTTGACGCGTTGTCACGTCCCATGATACCCTCATTAGAGCTGTAGTTCACAGAGAGAGCGAACTTAGAGAGGTCGCCACCGCCAGTCAGACTCACTGCGTGAGAAGTCTGCACGGCGTTCTTATTTCTGTACTCCTCAAACCAGTCTGTGCCGCTCCATCCGTTCTGCACGCTGCTCAGCACGCTTGCAGGCACGATAGTAGACCAGTCAGTAGCTGTTCCGTAAGTGTTGAAGTTTGTCTCATTGATGATATTCATGTATTCCTGGGCATTGAGAGTGGCAGGCCTCTTATAAGGGTTGCTCCAGCCCACATAGCCGTCATACTGAATCTGCACCTTACCCTTCTTACCCTGCTTTGTAGTCACGATGATGACACCGTTAGCGGCGCGCGCACCATAGATGGCACAAGACGCAGCGTCCTTGAGGACGTCGATGCTCTCGATATCATTCGGGTTGAGTCCGTTCAGACCATCATTAGCGGTACCGGAGTAGACACCGTCTATAATAAGAATAGGTGAAGAGCCGTTGATAGTTCCCACACCACGTATGTTAACCTTGAATCCCTTACCAGGCTGTGCTGATGACTGCACGATGTTGACACCTGGTGAGGAAGCCTGCATAGCAGTGAGGGCGTTAGTTGTGTTCAGCTTGGCGATGTCCTCACCCTTCACCTGTACAGTAGCACCGGTGACGAGTTTCTTCTTCATCGTACCATAACCGACGACGACGACATCCTCGAGGAGTTCGTCATCGAAACGCATTGTCACAGTCACATTCCTACGTCCCTCGAGGTTTACTTCCTGAGTCTGGTATCCGACGAAAGATACCACCAGTGTGGCATTAGGGGAAGACACGTCGAAGGAGAAGTTACCATTGATGTCGGTAGCGGCACCACGGGTTGTACCTTTCTCACGTACTGACGCACCCGGAACAGGTTCTCCAGATGCTTCACGAACCAAACCAGTAATGGTTGTCTGAGCCAGAGCAGTCAATGGCAACAGCACGAGGCAGATAGCCAAAACCACCATTCTCAAGTTCATAAAATTACTTTTACACATGAGTTAATCAATTAAGTTAGATATTAAATTTAAGATATTAAGTATTTTCAATCTCATTCCATAGTATCATATCAGCCACGTCTATGCCACAAATGTATTTTTCATATTCAAGGTTAGACGTACTTTCGTGAACTTCTTCCCAACAGGTCTTTCGGTATAGGTTATTCGATATCGCCACAAAAATACATTTTATAAAACAAACAAAATGACACTTTTATATCACAATTTAGTATTTTTTAACCATGATTGATATATATAAACAAAGAAACACTGCTTTAGCACCATTTCTTACGTTATATGATAAGAGGTGTCTCTCGACACCTCGTTCAGAAACTACGTGAATAACTAAGCAGAAACTCACGTCGTCTTAACTCTATTGACGACACATTCCGGTAGTAGTCATACACCTTACGGTGGACATATTCAGATGCACCTAATATATTATTAAGAGAAAGCTTCCACTCATTAATCTTGTCGCGGTAGCAGACCGACAAGTCGGAGAAGTAATTGAAAGACACACTCTCGTCACGGGAGTGATACAAGTCGTTGACCCATTCCAATTGCCATTTACCTATCATCAGATACGACTTGAGCGTATGATTCATCCATGTCATCTTATCCGCCGACAGCGACGGGCACGCGCGGTTCAATTGTTCTGACACACACATGCGGGACTCCTCCTCGAAGGACAGCATCTTAAGTGGGCGGAAGCTGAATGACAGGGAGACATTGTAATTACGCGTCTCGCACGCATTGACCACATCAGACACCAACAAATCATAACGCGTCGTCCTGTATGAGCCGCTCAGCGCCACGTTAGCCTTAGTGACCGCTATAGCTTTGCTCACCCTTCCCGACAGAGAATATGACTCGTGGTCACACTGATGATGACTGGAGCGTCTGACATAGACACCGTCAACCAGCTCACTCTTATACAAGTCATTGCCAGTCGACAGTTTGCCAGAGAGGCTGACATTAGCGAAGAAGCCCGCCATGGCATTCTTATACCTCACGCTAAGAATGGCGTAATGGCTGTGCGAGTCCAGAAGCTCGCCGCTGTTCTCGATTCTCGTGATGTAACTCACATACATCGGTATGTCTGTCATCTCCGTCAGCTCGCTAAGCACCCTGTTGTAGGTGTAGCGGAGAGAATAATCCCAAAAGGTTGACGGGATGTACGAGAATGAGGCGTTCGGCTCCGCCAGCAACATCACATCCTTCTGTCCGTCATAGTCGCGTGACACCATACTCATGCGCGCGTTGACCTTAACTTTCACGTCGCGATTGGCATACATGGCTGACGACAGCACGTAAGGTCGGAGAGAGACGTAACGCTCCTTGTCGTCAAACTCGTCACCCAGCGAGGCTTTGATGTCGGACAACTGTCCCTGGAATCCCGCCTTATAATAAATATGAAAAGACGACAGCGTGTGGCTGAACGAAGTCTCGGCGTCGACATTCAACGAGCTCATGTCAACATTCTCCGTCCTTCCGTCACTCACCAGCAGCAAGCCCGGCATATCATTATACACCACGTCAGCCTTCACCTCGAACTGCTTCTTGTTGTCATACTTTCTCATAAAGGAGAAGCTGTCGGACATATACCTCTTGTCGACCTTCACGTTCTGTGGTGTCTCACGTCCGTTCAGCACCGTCATAGCCTTGTCGTGCGCATAGTCCAGCGCTCCCCTCGCCTTATTCATAAGGTAGACATTGTCGGCATTAAGCTTATACATCAGCTCCATCTGTGCGGAGCCGTGTGACATATTAGCATCCGTGGTCTCCACAATCTGCGTCTCATCGTTCAGGTCGCTGTACGATGTCGTCACCGAAGCCTTCTGCCCTGTCTTATCATGGAAGGCGTTCAACTGCAGTCGCAGGTCCACATCCTCCCTCGCCTTATACAGCCAGTTAGAGGCGAACAAGTGAGAGTCGTTGAACAGCGTCCGTTCATCCTTCAGGTCGGCCGCACACACTCCCACTCCCGACACAGGACTGCTCATCTCGTACTTTCTGTCCTCCTCTGATATAAGCTCATTAATCTCCTCCGCTATATCCTTTCCCGTGTTGTTAGTCTTATACATGGATATCGTCTGCATCTTCCTTCCGAAACACATCAGCATAATCCTGGCGTCTCTGTTCCACTCCGTCTCACCTTGCACCACAGCTCCCGAGCCCACCTCGGCGACACCGGTCCACACGTTCTTGGCATCATCCTTGAGCACGAGGTTCAGCGCCGTTCCGTCACTGAACTTAATGTCACGCAGCATCTTCACAGGCTGGTGATTCTGGAGCACCTGCACAGACTTCACCTTATCCGCCGAAAGATTCTCGCTGGCGAGCCTATACTTACCGCCGAGCAGATCCAGGCCCTCGATATAGAATTTGTTAATCGGCTTTCCGAGATACTCTATCACTCCGTTCTTCTTCACCTCGATGCCGGGCATCTTTGACAACACGTCAGCTATCGACCTGTCCTGCGCCTGTTTGAATCCCGCCACGGAATAGGTCAGCGTGTCTTTCTTCTCCTCGATACGTCTCGACACCACCTTCACCTCATTCAGGGAAAAAGGCTGTTCCGCCAGCGTCACCTTACTGCCATTTCTGAATTCCGGCAGCGGGACGATCTTACGCTCATAACCGATGAAACTGAACGACATGCTGACGGCATGCCTCGACGTGTCACAGCTCAAGACGAAACGTCCATTCTCGTCCGTTCTCGTGTAAGAGACCGGCGAGCCCGACTCGTTCAGTATAACCACCGACACCATATCCAACGGCTGCCCGTGAACATCACACACCGTGCCATCGTATGTGTTGTTCTGCGCACAGACACATAGACAAGACATCAATAACATCTTAATGATAATATATCTCAGCTTACCTCTCATAAAATATTGTATAACGTCAATCTATCTTCCTCTCCTTCAGACACGCCTTCTTGTCTGAGTAGTCCATCGGCTTGCCGTCTTTGTCGAAAGAATAGCTTCTATGTCCGTGTATCAGTCCGTAGAGGTTATCCGGATCCTCCTCTAACATTCTCTCCATCTCAATCATCTTTTCCGGAGTACATTTTATCGTCTTAACATTAACCATACTCATTTCCTCGCCATTGCCGTTGGATATGCCGTTGCAGTCGAAGCGGAACACACCCTCCGACTCATACGCACAGAGAATCAGTCCCGGCAGTCCGCGCAGTTTCCATGGTCCCTCACTCACAGGTATGTCGAGAGCGTACCACGCCGTCCACTCACGTCCTCGATAGCTCATCGTCGCCTTCTTACAAGGATAGCCGCAGACAATGGTATCGCCATCCGCAAAACTCCACGGCAGAGAAGTCATGTTCTCCTCACACTGGAACATTGAGCTACATTGCGAGTAATAAGTCACCTTATTCACTGGAGAATAGTCTTTCAGCACATAATAGCTGATGCGAGCTCCTTTGTAGCCATGTTGACTCACAATATCAAGATAAGCATAAGGACTGATGCCATTACGTAATATACTATCTTGCAACTCATGACGTCTGTTATTCTTGACGCTGTAAAAGATAGACTTACGAGAGCCGATATCAAGAATTGTCATCTCATCACATCTGGATTTCCAACTATACTCGTCTTTGAACGTCGTGGCGTATCCGATACGGAAACGCACGCTGTCTCCCAGACCCACATACTGCGCCATGACGTCACACGCCACAGTCATAATCAAAAATAAGGCAAGGAAAATATTTCTCATATATAAAAACGCTAAAATCAGCCGACAAAAATGTCGGCTGACAGTGATTATCTCTTATTGCAAGACATGATACAAGTATTACTCAACTTTATGGTCTCTATCCCATTTATCATATACTTCAATTATTTCTTCGTCTGTAGCATCGCCCCGAAGATACACTTTTGTTCCATCTGGCATTACACATATTACATAGGCAACCTTACTGCCACCCTCGGCGTGAGAATAGCTTGCAGAGGCAAACATAAGTGCAAAAGCGAATAAATATTTATACATAAAAGTTAATATTTTATCAAGTTAAACCTACTCTTAAG
>CALCEL010000028.1 GCA_937900485.1 uncultured Prevotellaceae bacterium | reverse complement strand
AGACTCTATGCACTACACGACTGCCGTATCACTCGAAATGTCGGATGAACCATATTTATGTCTGTAAGTTTATATATCTTCGCGCGAGGCGGAGTTACGCCTTGACCGCACTCTTTCACATGTGCACACCGTATGTCTAAAGACAAGACACGTCAGCACACTGGTCAAGTAACACATACGTTCAAATCATATTTCGCACAATATCCCAACACATAATAACATATTAGATGAAAAGCAAGACTGACCCTATGGGAAGAGCCATAGCCGACTTTCACAAGAACGGCAAGTCGGCTAAGCTGAGAGTGTTCTCACCTATGTTCGAAGAGGATGAGATACCGCTGAGAACTCTTTTCCGAGATTACGACTCCATGCCGGAAATTGAGAAAAAAGCACTTGACATGGCAACAGGAAGGATTCTCGACGTAGGAGCGGGAGCGGGTTGTCACTCACTGGTTTTACAGGACAGAGGACACGACGTGACGGCAATCGACATCTCACCTCTCTCCGTCATCACGATGCGTGAGCGAGGAGTCACTAACGTCTTGGAGCAGGACTTCTTCACTCTCGAGGGGCAATACGACACTATCATAATGCTGATGAACGGAATAGGCATCGTCGGCAAATTAAGCAAGATGCCTGAGTTCTTTCAACAGCTCGACAAGATGCTTGCACCCGGCGGTCAGCTTCTCTGTGACTCCTCAGACCTTTGCTATATCTTCGACGGAGACATACCTGAGGACATGGACTATTACGGGGAGCAGTGTTTTCAGATGAGATACAAAGACACCATCGGCTCAGCTTTCCAGTGGCTGTACATCGACATGGACACTCTGAGACGGGTAGCTAACGAGAACGGCTACGACGCTGAGCTATTAATGAGGGGTGAGCACTATGACTATCTCGCTAAGATAACCAAGAAGACAAAGTGACATGAAGACAGAGTATGAGAAGATGCGAAGCGGAGAGCAGTATGACTTCTCCGACCCACAGGTGTCAGGCAGTATCACACGCGCTCAGTCCCTGTGCGCCAGACTACAGCACATGACGATTTCCGACGAGTATTACAGAGAGGTGATAAGTGAGCTGATACCGGGAATGGACAAGACGGCATGTGTCTGTCCACCTTTTCATTGCGACCACGGACACGGCATCACAATCGGAGAGGGCACGTTCTTTGGCTGAATTTATCATCGTGATCTTAACCTATTGTCCACATAACGCAGGAAGTCGCACTCCACGATTCTCAGCTCTCCTCTCACCTTCTCGCTTCCCGGTGTCTTATAGAGATCCAACTCCGTGGCTGGACCGCCGGCCAGCTCGACCACTTGTCCGAAAGCGTCCTTGTCAGTAGAGGCTCCGACTTGTCTGATCGTATATCGTTTCGCTTTGACCGGTTTTTCGATAAACAAACTGACATAGCCTAGTGACTTCGGAGTCTCGCCTTTCCACACGACGACGTCGTCGGCTATCACCTCTATCGGATAGGAGCGTTGTCTCCAGCCTGTCAACTTAATACTGATCTCATCAACAGCAGCCTGTTCCTCCAACTCATAGGTGATCCACGCGGTACTCAGCTTTCCGTCATTTTTCCATTCCGACAGTTCGTTGTCATCCCAGCTGTTCTTGACGTCTTCCTGACGCGCGCCAGCCACGGCGTTTACGATCCTCACACTTTTCTTCTTGTCATAGTATGACGGTGTGGACGGGGTCTCTCCCCTTTCCAGATAAGGCTTCAGATGGTCAGACGACACATACGTTGACAGTCCCGCATCTATTTGTCCAACTGCCATGTGTGAGCTCCATTCGACACAGACATCTTTCATGTCTATGGCTTTAGCCGTAAGACGTATCTTACCCGACTTCGTCGTTGACCTCACCAACACCCTTCCGACACCTGCCTCGACAGGCAAGACGTCAGAAAGGATATAATTATCGCCATCAGGACTCTTGGCTATTCCGCCTCGCCATTCCGCCTCGCCGTCAAGACTCCAATGGATGAAACGGTTGTCCAGAGGACATCTCACATTATTCTCATCAACAACCTCCACCTGAACAATAGCGAGGTCTGAGCCGTCAGCGATCATACCGCCATCCGGGTTCTGTATCAGGGAGACGTTGAGATGGTGAGGAGCGCCTGCGGTCACGTGGGAAGCCTCAGACTCTTTTGTGCATCCGTCGTCAGCGTATCCTACCGCATTGATTTCTCCCGACTTCCATTTTACATCTTTAAATGTATGTAAGAAGGAATAGTCTCTCTTATCAGAGCGTCCAACAGACTCACCGTTGACAAACAACTCGACGACAGGAGATGTTGACACCACATAGACATCCTTCACTATGCCTTCCTGGTAATTCCAGTGTCCAATGATGTGACTTGCCTTATGGTGCACATCAACCCATGAGTTCCACATCACCTGATTGGCAAAGAACGCATCTTTCTCTATACGCATGGCATCAACCACACCACTCGTCCTGTAATTCATCTCTGAACGTCCATGAGTGTTCGTGTCCGAGAATATTATCTTCACTCCACCTGATGACACCCTGGTTCCCATACCCGGACGCACGACATAATAATCATGCCAACGTGCGATCTGTTCTATTGTCAGGTCGTCTTGATTCCTGTTATAAGCCTCAGCTGACGCTTGACGATACAACGGTCCTGCTCCGGCCTGATGGAAAGGGTAGGAGTAATTGTCCCAATACATCCTATAACCCTCATCACGACAATACTCCATGGCCCACATAGGATGTTTGCCGGACTTGTTGATGTAGAGCATCTCGCCACCATACTCAGCCTCATCAATGTCCAACATCTCACGGGAGCCTATAGCACGTCCGCCATGCGGATCGTATTTGTCACGGATGGCGACCAGCTCCAACATGTGCTCACGGGATATGGACTCGTTGCCGCCCTCATAAAAGAGTATCGAAGGATTATTTCTGTTATACACGATAGCGTCACGCATCAGCTCTGTTCTTTGTGTCCAATGACGTCCGACGACATCCTTCTCAGCGTCACCGGCAGGCATCGCCTGTATCAGTCCGACACGGTCACACGACTCGACATCCTGACGAGATGGTGTGACATGCATCCATCGCACCACGTTTCCGCCAGACTTCACCATGAGGCTATTGCTGTAATCAGACATCCAAGCCGGGACGTCAATACCGACAGAAGGCCATTCGTTGCTGCTACGTTGCGCATATCCGTGAACCATGAGACAACGGTCGTTCAGCCATATCTTGCCCTCGCCGAAGCGAGTCTTACGGAATCCTGTCTTCGTACACACCTCATCACACTTCCTGCCGTCAACGGTAAGGCAGGTTTTTACCGTATACAGATAACCATATCCCCAAGACCAGAAATGTACTTCTCGCATCAGCTTCTTAGCCGACAGGGTGAGCGTGTCTCCCGCTGACACATCGACAGTCTTGCCGTTGCATCTCATGACTGTCTTCCCGTCATTGTCAATTACCTCGACACCAAGAGACACACAGTGTCTCACGTCGGAACTGTTGACAACCTGAGACTCCACATTGACTGTCACCGTCTTTTTCCTGATGTCATAATCTGTTCCATATACATAGACTCCTGTGGTTCCAAGGTCACTCATGAGAGGAAGGGTCTGATACACCTTATCCTTAACGTGGAGCCAAACATTCTTTGGCAAACCTCCCATATTCATGTTGAAGTTCTTGTTATTCCACTGATACGTGGCAGGCAATAGAGTGTTATTGGGCAGTCCGTTGCCATCAGACACAGACTCACCGTCAGTGCTCGCCCCCCGCTCCTTATACGCCCAGTTATTGTCTGTCAAAACCTCAAGCACATTCTTTTCGCCGAAAAAGACGAATGGGGTGAGGTCAAATCCGAAAGCCATCACTCCATTCTCGTGCAAGCCGACAAAATGTCCGTTAAGCCAAACCTCGGCGGCCTGTCGCGCTCCCTCAAACTCGATAATCAACTTTTTGTCTCTCCACTCCGAAGGGACATCGAACGTCTTAATGTAACGACAAGTGTCGTCTGGCAGTTTTGCTATGCCCACACGATAGGCATAATCCTCGTTCCACGCTCTCGGAAGAGTCACACTTGCCTGTCTCTTTCCGTCAACTCGCGCGTTCTCCGGATAAGACAGCTGCCAGTTACCATTAAAATTGTATCTGGACGTTTGCTGTGCAGCCACAAGGGCCGCACAGCAATACATACCAAGAGTTATCAAACACTTTAATCTCATTATCCACACGTTATTTCTCCACGAACACTTTCTTACCATTGATCACATAAACACCAGCATTTCTGATTGTCGCAACGCGTGTTCCGTTAACATCGAATATCACGTCATTCTCCTCGACACTGTCAACACTTATCTTTGAGATGTAGGTAGGGTCAGCCACGATACGCAGAATTCCGTCTGTAGTGAGCGTGCTGGCATCCCAGTTCCATCCTTCCTTAGGCTGTTCAGGACTGAACGTGATGTCACCGCTTATGCTCACGCTACCCGTGCCAGTAAACACTTTTATCTCCACATTGTCGTCATAAGTGTAGGTGTCAGTAAGAGTCACGACATTTATAACCGGAGAGAACATCTTCACGTTACCTGTAACGTCGAAGGCGTCAGAGTTGGTCGTTGCAGAGTAAGTACGAGTACGTACACGCAACTCACCGCCATTGTTGATAGTAAGGTTACCATTAACCTTCATTGTGCCAAGCAGTATTGAAGTTCCTCTTCCAGCTCCGAGTGTTCCGCCAGCGTTTACGACAACATTATTCACATATCCTGTTCCCTCAAGCGTACCACCTGAGCGCACTGTAATAGTACCTGTTGTTATTGGGGTCGTCGTGTTCTTAGTCTCCACAGTACCAGAGTACACATTCAGCGCACCTGCACTCGCTCCTGTGAGAGTCAGTCTTCCATCACCATATTTATTAAGTGTCGCAGAAGAGTTGAACACACCGGCGAAGGTGTCATCCTTACCAAGATATCCGACATTCCACGTACCAGTAGACAACGTACAGTCTGAGGCTGATGAGCTAAGAGAGCCAATCTTATGTGAGTAGTTATACTCAGACTTCTCAGAGTTAAGTCCTGCGACATAAACACCAGCGTCGAGCTTGAATGTGGCATTTGACATGTTCATTGCCTGACGAAGCCTGAGCTGTCCTGATGTCACCTCGTATGTTCCCTCAAACTTAGAGCAGTCAGTGTAGACGTCACCACGTACATAAGGGAAACTGATCTTATACGTTCCCTTTCCGAGAAGAGAGCCCATGACCTTGCAACGGCTTCCGCCACCAACTGTGAGAGTCTTTCCCTCATCGATAGCGATGACATTCTGAAGACTTGGCACAGCACTTGATGAGTTATTGTCGAAGATTTGAATCTTTGTGTTGCCTGTCACACGGATAGGGCTCGTTGACTTACCGAATGTAGTGTTCCAGCATCCCATAGCGAGAGTACCACCCTCGAGGATTGTTCCCGCCCAAGTGTTATTGCCGGCGTAAGTGATGTTAAGCTGTCCACTGCCTGTCTTTTTCAGCACACCGTCACCCTTGATGATTCCCTTCAACGAGGTTATTCCCGCCTTCACGTTTATCGTAGCAGTGTCGGACAACGTCACTCCTCGGTCTGTAGCAGTATTAGTATTCTCAACAATGAGTACGGCCTTACCGATTCTCAGATTTGAAGCGTCAGATGAGGCTGCGCCGAAAGAAGACACGATGCCTCCGTCAGCAAGCTCCTTCACAGTCACTGTACCCGCGTTGATTACAGTAGCACCTGTGTAGTCAGACTTAGTGATATTCAGATTCAGCTTACCTGAGCCGTTCTTCACCAACATGCCAGAACCAGAGAAACCACCGTTACCATTGAATGTGTATGTGTTCTCAGTGTCTACCTCCACCTTAGAGACCGGCATGAGGTCATTGACGACGACCGTCTTCTCCTTAGCCTCATCGCCGAAATACAGTCCATCATTTGCCACAAATGTGGTAGCCTCATCGTCCTTTGAGAAGTTAACAGTCTGGTAGTCCCACTCAGAGCTTTCCTCCGCAGTCCAGGCAACATCCTGACTAGCTTCACGCTGAGCGTTGATTCTCAACCATATCGCACCATCGTCATTGAGCACGTTGTAGGACAAGCCTACGAGACCTCTTACGCTGAAGTTGGTGAGATCGCCGCTGAACTCGCCGCTATATGCGATCAGCTTATACATACCGCTGACAGGATTAGAGGAGTTGATAGTGAAAATCACAGGAGCTGACACCTTCAAGTCACCCACGACATTGACGAGAGCTTCGTCATCGATGTTAATCTCGACATAAGCTTTTTTGTCGAAGCTCAATCCTTTCTTGAAAGTCAGAGTGGAAGAAGGCATGATGCGTCCACCCTCATAGTTCATGGCGCCTTCGAATGAGACATTATTAACAGAGCCGGATCCTGACAATGTTCCACGAGCTCTAACCTCAGTGTCACCCGTAATCTCCCCGTCCACCTGCAGCGTACCCTCTGAGATATAAGTGACACCTGTTGATGTGTTGTTGCCTGAATATACAAGCGTCCCCTGCTGAGACTTCCAGAAATCGCCTGAGCCTGCGATATCTCCACTCAGTCGTATTGTTTGTCCGTTCACCGGCATAGCATAGATTTTACCTGGCCTAGCACCGTCGGTCATACTGAAATCGCCGTGTCCGAACGTAAGGTCGAAGAGAACGCTCTTACCGTCTTGATATGATGACGCAGTGGCATGATCATAGTTTGTCCATGAACCGTCAGACTTAGCCACGAGGTCTGTGACCATACATGGAGGAAGCTGAGGGCGAGGCATGTCATATCCCAAGTAGAAACCTGGGTCAGGAGACTGATAATAGCCCTTTGTAGTACAGTCACCTCGGTAATGTGGATCCTCCTGAAGACAATAAATATTATCCACGTTAGTAGTATAGTCAGTAGTGAATCCCACGATTCCCGTATTCACGCCATTGACTACCCTATTAAGAATCAGTTCCTCACGCCAGTCGCCGATAATATCGCCCCAGAACTTACCACGTTTAGAGTTGCTTGACTGGATAGTCCATCCGGACTCCTTAGCCATCTCTATCAGACGTCCGTTCTTGTAGTCTCGTATGTCAGCGTTGTATCCGTTGCCGTCAGGAGAGTCCACACGCTCGCGGTCGAGCTCACCGTCCCACCAGATACCTTCCGTCGGGAAATAGCCGATCATACCGTCAATCTTATCACCTTTAGCGTCATAAATCTGATAGCCGTCCATAGTGGAGAACATCTCCCATCCCAGATGGCTGGCGTCGAGATCCATACACTCACCACGCCCTACGTCACCCACGGCGCTGAGATACCATTTCTTAATAGCCTCGCCCGTACCCGCATCAAAGAGTATTTGACCGAGCAGGTCGCCGGCATACTGTTGAACAGAGAAAGTCTCCAGACCCGGACGCTCAGGATCAATATCGGAAGTTCTGTGTCTGTCTCCGTGAGCTATACCAGAATTGTAGAGAGTATTTCCGTCGTGATCCATACAATACGCACCACTACTCATCTCATCTTTTCCGTCTCCGTCCGCGTCAAGTATTCTGATCTGATGAAAAGTAGAGCCTCCGGTGTTCTTCATAAAAAGCTGATGCCAGTTCTTAGCCGTTCCGGAAGAGAAGTCAAAAGCGAAAGCCGAGTTACGATACTGATGAGCACCTGATGACGTTCTCGTGTGCCACTCCATGACTATCGCCGGGTGAACACCGTCATGGTAGAATATTCCGACATGTCCCACATGCTTGTTATACTCGTCACCCATCAAAGAAGCCTTATTAGTTCGGTTATACGCATTATCGTATTGCTGCTCCACGCTGGCTTTCTCCGCTCCGGTAAGTCCATTAATGACAGTGAAATACTTAGGCGGATTAACAGTAGACTGGCTGTTGTAATCGATTATACCGTCATTGTCAGTGTCACCCGTCAGGCTGCCGTTGACATACAGTCCCCAGGTGTTATTCTCCTTGTCCCAGAAACGTGTACCGTCTGAAGTCTGCACAAGCACCTCGCCATAACCGTCACAGTCGATGTCATAAGCGCAGATCTGGTCGTCCTGACCGCTTGAGCTTGACTCATTCGGTCCGAGGTCTACAGTCCAGAGGTACGTACCATCAGCGAGGTAAGCCTCAATATAATGTCTGTCAGAACTTACAGAGTTTCTGTCCACCACGTAATCATACTCACCATTGCCGTCAAGGTCGACAGGCCAGCAGTACTTTGTGCTCACATCCTCATTGTTAAGAGGCCCACCCTTGAACGCTATCTCCATATATATATTACGCAGAGACTGGCTCTTGAACTTAAACGGCACGCTCAGCTCAGACTCACAAGTAGACGAGCCGGAACCGGTGACCAATTTCACAGCCACCTCAGAGCCGACAGGAATGACGCTCGTAGTAGTCTTATAGTTGGTGTTAGACAAAGGAGTGCTGTTCAGCTTTGAGAATGTTGACTCCCCGTTCTTCTTAAGATAAATGTTATAACTTGCGTTCTCAGGCTCCTGTGACAGTCTTCGCCAGGACACGAGCACATTAGACCCGCTCTGTACAGCTACGACACCTCTTCCCAATGTCTGCTGAATACGCTGAGCGTCTGACTGAGAGACCGAGAGAAGGGAAAGGAATAACGCACCAAGGCTTCTTTTCCCTATTCTTCTTAATTTGTTCCTACATTTCATAATTATATATCTTATTGTTTTTTGCTGGTGGCAAAGATATGTGAATGGACAGATGACCTTGGTAAAAAACTATGTTGATATGTACAAAATCGTCCCAACGCATGTTTTTGATATAATTTTATTGTATTTTAGCGACAATTTCACACAAAACACAGCTTTTTCTCTTTTAAACTATGAACGTGAAAATACTCGCGATACCCATCAGAATAACATTTTTGCTTTTATTGTGCATAAGTGCGTATGCGCAAAAGACTTTGTTGAATAACATCATGTACCGCGAGCTATCCACCAGTGACATTCTGCCGACCACAAACATAGCCATGATTATGCAAGACCGTAATGGCTATCTCTGGTACGCCACAAACGGAGAGGGTCTATGCAAAGACGACGGCTATAATATTAAGGTATATAACAGTCACGGCTATGGCAAGGATGTCATGCAGAGTGACGAGGTGAGCTGTCTGTGCGAGGACAAGAAGGGAAACATCATCTTCGGAACAAGAAAAGGCCTGTACAAACTGAATGTAAAAGACAACAAGATAAGCAGAATAGAACACAACCTGTTCAACAGGAAGAAGGTCAACTGCCTGGCATGCGATGACAAGGGACAGATATGGGCGGGGGCGGCTCAGTCACTCATCAGGTTCGACCAGAACGGCAAGTTCGTAAAGGAGTACTATATCGGAGACAACAGACGTCAAGAGGTGAAGGAAATCATCATCGACTCGAAAGGCACACTATGGCTCACGATACTTCGAGGCGGCATCGCCACTCTTGACAACAAAACAGACACTATCACGCAAAGGCCATGGAATCTGCCCGTGGCGGCGAGCTACATGGTGGAGAACACACGTGATGGCTTCTTTTGGGTTGGCACATGGGGAATGGGAATCGTCAGATACAAAGCCGACGGAACCATCATCCTTCAAGACACGCCTACATCACTCAGCCAGTTCGGGCTGGAAGTCAACAACATGATTATAGACACGACACACAATGTCATGTGGGTCAGCACCATGGATAACCTATACGCCTACAGCACAGACAACAACAGACTGACTCTTCTGAGCACTAATGGTTTCCTTCCGCAGGAAAAGAAACTGATCGGGAAAATCACACGTGACAGATACGGAAACATATGGGTGCCGGGCATGTCGTCGAAGACGTTCTGCCTGACATGGAACAGCGGTGGCATAAGACGAGACGACGTGCATGTGATGACTGAGCGCAATGAATACAAACTGATGGCGGATAAGATTATCAGGGAAGGTGACTACTTCTGGATTTATCAACGACGCACGCGCCTGTCACTCTACAACATGAGAAGCGGGGAGATTACGTTCATGAACACGAACGCCAAGCCTGTTCCTCTTGCCACACAGAAAGCGATAACAAAGTATATGGACGGGGATGGAGTATGGTCATGCGACGGCAAACATCTTATTCATATATGGCACAAGGGAATGGATATCTATTGGGAAGAGGACACGCTGGGCAAGACACCTAATTACATCTCCGCTCTCAATGACCTCGGAAACGGAAAGCTTCTGATTGGCACTGAGAAACAAGTTCTTAGATATGACTATCGTTCTCACAAGATAGAGACGCTGAAAGACTCAACAGGAACGATACACAGTATCGCTTGGGGAACGAAGGGACTGGAATACTCGACGACCCCCACAGACCTACCCTCATTAGTGGACAAACACGGACACCTGTGGACGCTGACGGAGAAAACACTGACGGAGACTAACCCTAAGACCGGTGCGTTCAGGGTCATCAAAGCAGAGGACAGAAACATCAATGTCGACTGCTTCACTGATATGACACTGGCAGGCGACAGTATATGCGTGGGAGGAACTGGTGCCTTTTTCGTCATAGCGCCATGCATGGAGCTTGACAAGAAAAACAAACACGTAAGCATCACACTGGCCGACTCCACCCACCTCACCACACTCAACCATGCGCACTCCAAAGAGATACAGTTCGCATACAGGTTCGTGAGACAGTCTTTGTTCAAGTCTCTGTATGACGCCGAATGGATATACTTGGACAAGGGAGTGAACGAGATATCATACGACGGCGTCAATGACGGTGACTATATACTCGAGGCAAGATGCACAGACGAGTACGGCAACTGGTCTGACATACAGTCCATCACAACATTCTCCATTCCATCACCACTCTACCGACGCTGGTACTCAATATGCATCTATCTGATTCTCACATCTTCAACCGTTTTTTTTCTTATCAAGAAACGTAGAAAAGACACACAAGACACCACGCCGGCTGACACCGTAGACAACCCAACTATCCCTTCCAACAGCGATAAGCATATCACACGTCTGGACAAGGAAGCCATACAGTTTAAGAAACAGGTGACAGCTCTCATCAAACAGAATCTTGACAATGCAGACTACGACAGCGTACAGCTCGCCAACGACATGAACCTCAGCAGATCAAACCTTTACAGAAAGTTCCAAAGATATTCTAACGTATGCTCACCATCTGAGTATATCAGGAATATGAGACTGGAGGAGGGACAAAGACAACTGAGAGAGACTTCACTATCCATCACTGAGATCTCTTACAACGTCGGGTTCAGCTCATCACAGTACTTCGCCAAGTGTTTCAAGGACTTGTACGGGATGACTCCCAAGGAGTACCGCTCATCACACGACTAAACTACAACAGACACATAAACCGGAGTGACTATGACGTTTGGTCTTAGCCACTCATAACTTAACGCTCTCATGACCGTGTCATGTTTTCTGAAACATGGAAACAAAGACAAAGCACTGACACACAACAAAAACAAGCCGTACATCACAGCAGAGGACAAGTGGAAAAACGGACAGTTTGAGGTATAACCAAATTTCCTATGCCTATTTTTTACTATTACTGTCCGCTAAACATTAAAGCTCCATCAAAAAATTAGGGCTGGCACTT
>CALCEL010000027.1 GCA_937900485.1 uncultured Prevotellaceae bacterium | reverse complement strand
TAGAGCAAAGGACTGAAAATCCTTGTGTCCCCGGTTCGATTCCTGGTGGTACCACGAAAGATCCTAACAACAATGTTGTTTAGGATTTTTTTGTATATAAGAACGTAACACAGAAAGACATTGGAAAAACTCTGGAACTCAAACTACACAAAGGTATGGACCGCCAATTTCATGATTTTTTTCTCATTCATGATAATAACTCCGTTACTCCCTTTGTATCTCGCCGAGGCTTTTGACGCGGACAAAGACACGATAGGCTTAGTATTGTCCGGGTACACTCTGACCGCCCTGCTCTCAAGACCATTCAGCGGATACATCGTCGACAGCTTTTCCAGAAGAAAAGTTCTGCTGACATGTTACTTCCTCTTCTCTGTCATATTCGGCGGTTACCTCATTGCAGGCTCGCTACTGATGTTCGCCATAATAAGAACCATACACGGCGCCCCGATGGGAAGCACCACGGTGGCTAACAGCACGGTGGCCATCGATGTTCTGCCGTCATCAAGAAGGTCTGAGGGCATTGGTTACTACGGACTGTCCAACAACCTTGCCACATCCATAGCACCCACGATAGGCATATTGTTATACGAATACACAAAAAGCTACGACACGATATTCTGCGTAGCTCTCATCTGCAGCATCATAGGACTGTGCATCAACACGACGGTGAAATTCAAGGAGAACAACATCATACCTAACAAGGAACCGATATCGCTGGACCGTTTCTTTCTGAAAAAAGGCTGGAGAATCGGTGTCTCCATGGCAGCATTCGCATTCTCATATGGAATCATCTCGACCTACTTAGCCGTATACGGCAAAGAAGTGCTTGGCATCACCACAGGCACCGGCGTGTATTTCGCCATACTAAGCTGCGGACTCATGATGTCACGCATCATCGGAGCCAGAAGTCTCAGACGAGGACAAGTGGTAGAGAACGCAAGCCACGGAATGGTGCTGAGCATGTTCGGTTATTTACTGTTCGCCAGCGTCCACAACGAGATAGGTTACTACGGCTCTGCGTTGATAATAGGATTAGGAAACGGACACATGTGGCCAGCCTTTCAGACCATGTTCATCAACTATGCCCCCAACAACAAAAGAGGAACAGCAAACTCGTCCCAACTGACCATGTGGGACGCTGGAATAGGATTAGGTGTCGTCTGCGGTGGATTCACGCTGGAATATATCGGGTACGAGGAGACATTCTGGACAGCCTGGATTGTAAACGTCATTGGAGTCGTATACTTCTTCACAAAAGCAAAACAGCATTTTATTCTGAACAGATTGAGATGAAAAGAAAAATATTTCACTTTTATCCGTTACACTTTGATATGATAATATGATAAACTATCTTTGCAGCATATATCATATACAACCATCAGAAAATGACCATCTCAGAAAATATTAATACAAATCACAAGACAAACTTCTCATTTGAGGTTCTTCCCCCGTTAAAGGGATACGGAACGAAAAACCTATTCAAGACGATTGATGATCTGAAGGAATTCAATCCGAAGCACATAAACATCACCACTCACAGAAGCGAGTACGTTTATTCTGAGTTAGCCGATGGTTCATTCAGGCGTAGTAACGTGAGACGACGCCCGGGCACGGTTGCAGTAGCAAGTGCCATAATGCAGAAATATGACATAAAAGTCGTGCCGCATGTTGTTGTCAGCGGAATGACAAAAGAGGATTTGGAATACAATCTTCTTGACCTGCAGTTCCTCGGAATCCAGGACATACTGATTCTAAGAGGTGACAAGGCTAAAGAGGACAGCAAATTCACACCAGTTAAAGACGGCTATAAGCACGCTACAGAGCTGATTGAACAAGTAAACAGATTCAATGAGGGTTACTTCGCGGACGGAAGCCCGATAAAACATCCTGGCAAGCCATTCTCTTACGGCGTGGCATGCTATCCGGAGAAACACGAAGAGGCTCCTAATCTGGACTACGACATCAACATTCTCAAGAGAAAGCAGGACTTGGGAGCAGACTACGCCGTGACGCAGCTGTTCTACGACAACAAGAAATTCTTCGACTTCGTCGACAAAGCAAGAAAAGCAGGAATAACAATTCCTATCATTCCAGGCATCAAGCCTTTAGCAAAACTCTCACAACTGACAATCATACCAAAGACATTCCATTTGGACTTTCCCGATGACCTGCTAAAGGAGGCTCTCAAATGTAAAAGCGACGAAGACATGAAGCAGTTAGGTGTTGAGTGGGGAGTGGCACAGTGTAAAGAACTGATGGAGCACAACGTACCTTGTCTGCATTTCTACACCGTGTCCGCCGTCGACAGCATACACAAGATAGCGGAAAGAATATATTAGTAAACATCCTCTGTTATGACATTTGATGACATAGTCGGACTCGACGATATCAAGAACAGGCTACTAGCGGAGTTCTCACAAAACAGGATGGCACACGCCATCATGCTTTGCGGGCAGGAGGGATGTGGGGCTCTACCACTGTCTATAGCATTCGCACAGAAGATTCTCGACAATAATATAATGGCGGAGAAACTGCAACACCCGGACCTGCATTTTGCCTTTCCGATATACAACAAGTCGAAAAAGGGCAGCGTGTGCGACGAGTTCCTCAAAGAATGGCGAGAGCTGTGCACCAACAGGACGTACTTCGGCATGGAGGAGTGGATGCTGTCATGCAAAGCTGAGAACCAGCAACTGATCATCTATGAGCGTGAGAGTGATGCGATATACAAGAAACTCAGTCTCAAGTCCAGTCAGGGAGGCTATAAGATAATGATAATATGGCAACCGGAAAAAATGCACGAGTCATGCTCCAACAAGCTGCTCAAACTCATCGAGGAACCGCCTGAGCAAACTCTTTTCTTACTTGTAAGCGAACAGCCTAACAACGTGCTCGCCACAATACGCTCAAGATGCCAGATCATTGAGTGTCCTCCCGTCGATGTCAAAGACATCGAGAACACTCTGATAAACAAATATAAAATTGACCAGAAGAACGCAGTCAAAATAGCCAGGGCAAGCAACGGCAACATGCTGACCGCACTGAGGTCAATGTCTGAGAACTCTGACAATGAGACGTTCTTGACATTATTCCAGAACCTGATGAGACTCTCTTACAGCAGAAAGGTAAGGGAGATAAAAGACTGGAGTGAGGAGATCGCAAAATTCGGAAGAGAACGGCAAAAGTCATTCCTCCTGTATTGTCAGAAAATGATCAGGGAAAATTTTATATACAACTTTAACAGACATGACGACCTGAATTACATGAATAAGCGCGAGGCGGATTTCGCCGTAAGGTTCGCTCCGTTTATTAATGAGAGGAATGTTATCGGCATGATGGACGAGTTCAACAGCGCTCAACGTGACATATCACAGAACGCTAATGCCAAGATTGTGTTTTTCGATTTGGGACTAAAGATGATTGTGCTGATAAAGAACCGCTGACAGCAGAACATAACGGTAAGCTAACCGCCCAGTTACAGTTCACTTGTCAAGAACGTAGGCAAACGGAAAAAAAACAGCTGACCAAAGAAACATTTTGTGTGGATGACCGTAAAGCGGGAGCGTCACCGACACTTCCGCTATCGTCTCTAACAGGAAATCCGAGTGGTATTTTGCATCGCAGAAGTATACTGCATGATGGATATTGTCTTATAGGAACGACTACAAGCCCTAAGAGATAAACAGAAGTGACTCCCGAAAGTTTCATAAAACTTTCGGGAGTCACTTCATATATTATATCTTATCGCCATCACGCCGACGACTAAAAGCGCAGCATAACCAGACACAAGCCGCTCTCAGCAGCCATGCTGCATGATACATAACACGTCTGCGTGTTTGCGAGAACACAAGACCGCGTTCGGCATACAATCACTTAAAGTTGACAAATATGTTCTTTATTCCGACTATAGGGTCTTTTCTCATCAAGTGATGAACACGTACACTGTATCGGTGTCCGTGTCTCATTGTCACTTGTCCGACATTCAACTGCTCATCCCTGAAATAGGCGCCGCTACCCACAGCCTCATCGCAATCCGAAAACAAGACGTATCTCAGCGTGTCACGTCTCACAAGAATCTTATCCTCGTACAAAGACATGCATAGCGCTAAGTTCCTATATTCGTATTCTGAGGTGTAACGGACACCTAAAGACAACTCGCCATCAATATCACCTATGTACTTTGGCATGGAAAAGAGTACAGTGTCACTTCCATACCACATCGAAGCGTTAAGGTCTTTGTAAGCCGTATAGACGGGTGCCTTCTGACAAGAGATGACAGAGAAAGAAAATACGCAAAGCAAGATAGTAATATTACACAACAATCTGTTCATCAACGCGTCATATTAAGATTATTGACCGTCATTTCCTCTCGTGTTCGCGTTAGGTCTAGCATCGACAGGCTTGTCATTACCGCCTTCACCATTCTCTCCGTTTCTCTGTCGATTGTCATGATTACGGCGTCTGTCGTCGCGTCCGTCACGATGTTGTCTTGGCTGTCTGTCATCTCCCCTATTCTTATCAAACGGTCTGCGTCCCTCATCGTCCGCACCTTGTCTCTTATGTCGTTTCTTCTGCTGAGGTGCGGCACCGCTGTTATCAGTGCGGGTTGTCTCCTCGTTCTTTGCAGCCGGCTGAGTGTCTTCATCACCTTTCTTTCTCACTTCAGCATTCTTATTGGCCTGTCCTTTCTTTTTCTTATTCTTCTTCCTGTCAAAACGATTGATATTGTCGTCAAGGATATCCAGTGACTTAACCTCAACGTCCATATCACCATCCTCAAGCAGAGACTCAGGTTTCTTACCTTCCTTATTCATCTGAATAATCTCGAACGCCCTTCTCGCTGATATAGTCTTCTCGTTAGCCAATATATGCTTATCCGAAGAATATGTGATTTGGTGATTGAGGATATCTGACTTGAAGAAATAATACTCACTGTCTTGAGTGTGCAGCGTCATCTCACGTGAAGGCATTCGCTTGAGAGACTCGACATACTGATCCACCTCATAATTGAGACAGCATTTCAACTTAGCGCATTGTCCCGCCAACTTCTGCGGATTGAGAGAAAGGTCTTGAAACCTTGCTGCACTGGTTGACACGCTGACGAAATTAGTAATCCATGTGGCACAACAAAGTTCACGTCCACATGGTCCGATACCACCAATACGTCCTGCCTCCTGACGGGCACCGATCTGCTTCATCTCGATTCTGACTCTGAATTTCTCAGCCAGCACCTTAATCAACTGTCTGAAGTCAACCCTCTCATCAGCAATATAGTAGAAGATAGCCTTGTTACCATCACCCTGATACTCCACATCACCAATCTTCATCTTCAGTCCAAGGCTCAAGGCAATCTGACGTGACTCAATCATCGTCTTATGCTCTCTCGCCCTTGCCTCATTCCATTTCTCAAGGTCGACCGGCTTAGCTATTCTGTATATTTTCTTCAGTTCCGTGTCAGGCTTGAGATTGGCTTTCTTGATCTGCAGCTTCACGAGACGGCCAGTCATCGTCACGGTACCTATATCATGCCCTGGGCTGGACTCGACCGCCACAATATCCCCCTTAACCAACGGTAACTTATTCGTATTGATGAAATAGCCCTTACGCGGTGGTTTGAACTGTACCTCAACAATATCACAAGCCTGTGTATTGTCTGGCAAATCAGCTAACCAGTCGTAAGTATTCATCTTATCCGTATGCTTGTTGCATCCACCTGAACAGATTCCTCTGCAACAATGACCACACTTATATTCTGACATCAATCAATATTTTTATTAAATTAAAACACAGCACGGCGATGACTCTGTCACCATACCAACAATGTATTACACACGCCGCTAACTTACAGTCTGCCTCCTCTCCAATCTGCAACACACAGCTAACGCACAAATAATACTAACTGCAAAGTTAGCATAATTCTTTCCTTTTTCAAAACATTTGACACCTTTTAGCATCATTGTCTCTTCATGTTACGCTCAGCGTCCATTCTCAAAAAAATAAACAACAAAATAGTGAATCCCCATAGGGATGAGCCACCATACGAGAAAAAAGGAAGCGGAATTCCGATGACGGGGGTGAGACCAAGCACCATACCAACATTGATTAACAGATGGAACAGGAATATAGACAGGACAGAGTAACCATATACTCGTCCCATCGTGTCAGGTTGTCGCTCAGCTACCACGATCAGTCTCCAAATAAAGAGCAGATAGACGATTAGAACGCCTGCAGACCCTATGAATCCTTCCTCTTCTCCCACAGTACAGAATATGAAGTCTGTGTCCTGCTCCGGCACATACTTCAGTTTTGTCTGTGTTCCATTGAGAAATCCTTTTCCACTCAAGCCACCTGATCCAATAGCGATCTTTGCCTGATTGACGTTATAGCCGGCTCCTTTCAGGTCTTCCTTCATACCTAATAACACCTCGATACGGATACGCTGGTGGTCTGCCAGATGATCAAACACGGTGTCACAGATATAAAAGAAGCTGGTGGATAACGTGGCGAACAAGGCGATCAGCACATACTTGTAGTAACGGTAGAAGATGCCTAAGCCCATCAAGTACGCTATCATCAACAGGTCGAGCAGAAGGATGACTTTGCACACATCGAAAGGAATAACGTAGACGGAGAATAAGACAGCCAGTAATGATATGCCCCATCCCACTCCTGCCATTATTTTAAAGGCCACGACATTACGAGTGTATATCCACGTCATCAGGGTGGTGAAAATCATCGCGAGACTCAGGACCACGAATTCTCCTATCGAGACAGGAAGGTTCAGTGAGATCTGCTCCTCTGCGAATCGTATGCCCACAATGAAATACACCACAACGGCAAAAGCGGTGAAAAGCAGAGAACCGGTCATCCCTTCCCTGTACAACACAAGAAAGAAAGTCAGATACACCAGCGCCGTACCCGTCTCCTTCTGTAAGATAATGATGAGTATAGGCACGCATATCATGGCGAGCAACTTGACAAAATCGTTCTTGTTATTCATGTCAAAGTTGAACCTGTCCATGAATTTACCTATGGCAAGGGCTACAGCGAACTTAGCGAACTCCGCCGGCTGCAGTTTCACTGGTCCTATAGGAATCCACGACCGACTACCTTTAGTGTCTGGAGCAATAACCAAGGTGACGAGAAGAAGGGCTATCATTCCGCCATAGATGACGAACGCACCCATGTCGTAAAACTTTTTCTCTATCATCATCAGCATACCTGCCAAGGCGAAAGAGGTGAGAGTCCATACCATCTGCTTTCCTGAGTTTGTGGAGAAGCTGAACACATCAGGCTGACTATAGTCATAGCTCGCACCGCACACAGAGAACCACCCCCACGTGATAAGAACCACGTAGAGCATAATCGTAATCCAGTCGATTGACATGAATATCGACTTATTATCGCTCCCTTGTACCATAATTAATTGTCTTATTCTCTATTGCCTGAGCTTTCAACTCGCTCTCATCAGACAGTTTTCCCATTATATATTGTTCCATCAACAAAGCACCGATAGGCACTCCGTATGTGGCACCCCATCCTCCATTCTCGACATAAACGGCTATAGCTATCTTCGGATCGTCCTTGGGTGCGAAACCCATGAAGACGGAATGGTCTTGCCCCCTGTTCTGAGCCGTTCCGGTCTTTCCGCACACCTCATACCACGGATTGTTGGCAGCATGACATGTTCCTCCTAACACTGAGCGACGCATTCCATTGACGACCATCTCATAGTATTTTGGCTCAACCTTGGTCCTGTGCTTGACAAGAAGGGAGTCTGCAAGATGACCTCCTTTCACTTTCTTGACAACATGAGGTGTCACATAGTACCCTCTGTTAGCAATCGTGGCGCCGAGATTAGCTATTTGTAATGGCGTAAGAGTGACTTCTCCCTGTCCGATAGATATTGATATGACGGAAAGAGCTGACCAAGAGAACTTATGATACTTATCATAATAGTCGGCGTTAGGAATCATTCCGCGTGACTCAGACGGCATGTCTATTCCGAGCTTATAGCCGAATCCCATACTGACCATATAGTCCTTCCATGTAGTCATGGCTTGCTGCACATTCTTGTATTTCCTTCTGTTTCCGAACATGTAATACAGTCCCCAACAGAAATATCCGTTACAACTGGTAGATATTGCCGGTTCAAGAGTAAGCGGCGACCCGTGTGCGTGACATCCCACCTTTAACGCTCCGAAACGGAATCCGTGACTACATGGAAAAGCTGTCTGGTCGGTTATGATGCCCTCCTGCAGAAACGTGAGGGCCTGTGTTGTCTTGAACGTTGAGCCAGGAGGATACGTTCCCAATATCGCTCTGTTAAGCATCGGCTTCATCGGGTCACGTCCCATCTCCATCATATGTTTTCCACGTTCCTTACCTTCCAACTCACGAGGGTCATAGCTCGGTGCCGACACCATACACAACACCTCTCCAGTCTTAGGCTCGATGGCGACAATGGATCCCATCTTACCTTTCATCAATCGCTCACCTAAAGCCTGCACCTTCATGTCTATTCCCAAGGTCAAGTCTTTGCCCGGCACAGGTTTACGGTCTAACTCACCATTCTTGTAATGTCCCTGGATACGTCCGCGGGCATCACGTAAGAGAACCTGTATACCCTTCTCTCCCCTAAGCTCTTTCTCGTATGCTCTCTCCACTCCCTGTTTTCCAATATAATCGCCCGGAGAGTAGTAATCGTCTTTTTCCACATCCGACGGTGACACCTCTGCCACGTCACCCAAGACATGGGCACCATGGTCTGTGGCATAGCGTCGGATTGTTCTCTCACGCACATAAAAACCTTGAAATCGGTACATCTTCTCTTGAAAGACAGAAAAGTCTTTCGAAGACATCTGAGGTATGAAAAGCTGTTGGGTGTAACTGGAGTAACCAGGGTTTTTACTCCTGTCCATGATGGTGTTCATCCTGTCGATGAACTCTTGTTTAGTGATGTTAAGAGATTTACAAAAATCCAAAGTGTCCAGATTATCAATCTCTCTGGTAACCACCATTATGTCATAAGCAAGCTGATTGTACACGAGTACCTCACCATTCCTATCGAACAACACACCCCTGGATGGGAAGATGATGTTGTTGTAGAATGCGTTGTTGTCTGCATTGCTCTTATAGTCCGTTGTGCCAAGTTGCAGAAAAGCAAGACGTACGATGTATATGACGACAATTGACAAAGCAATGCCGGCGACAACAAATTTTCTGTTTTCGTACGTGTTATTAGCCATTCTCTACTTATTTCTTTCTGATGACAGCATCATGTCAAGACAAACAACTATGACTGTAGCAATAGCCGAGCTGACAAACGACGACAAGACTGTCAACTTAATGTCAGACAACATGAAAGCGTCAAGAAAATAATACACGGTGTGCAGTATCATCATGGAAAAAAAAACGTACATGGTATAGTTCCAGAAGCCGAACTCATGTACTGATATCCTCATCTCATCTTCTGTCTCATGAGGTGACATGGAGAGTGCCAGACTCGGTTGTATCATGGCGAGCAGGGTCATTCCGGCAGATGCCATTCCCGCCGTGTTGCTGAACATGTCATACACAAAGCCCGTAGCGAACCCCCACAACAAAAGGCTGACACGTGACTCATCACGTCTCATCGCCACTATCATATAACCGATAATCAGAGGAGAAGCATACCCTAACAAGTGTATGTTATTGCACACCAGGATCTGCGCCATCATCAGCAACAACAGTCTCAGTATTTTTCCAAGAAAATTATAATTCATATATCGTCAGATAAGTTGGACGCACGTTCATCAGTTTACACTATTCAGAAGGGAGTCTGCCTTGCCCTCAAGATTTTTACGCTCGATTTTGGTATAATTGGTTATCACACTCACCTCACGAAGAGTCTCAAACTTAGAGTATAAACCTACTCTCAGCATATAAGACATACCGTCAGGAGAGTCCTCAACCCCGACAACGAATCCGACCGGAATGCCGGGAGGGAATATGTCTGAATAACCATTAGTCAAAACAACCTCTCCTTTTTTCACTTGGGCGTGTCGAGGCACGTCTGTCATTATCGCCATGTCGGCGCGTCCTCTCACCCATCTCAGCGTTCCGAAGTTCTTCGTGCCTCGTAACTTGCATGACACTCGAGAGTTTGTGTTGATAACTGGTATGACGATTGAATAATGGCTGGATGACATATACACGACTCCCACAACACCATTGGAACTGACTACTCCCATCTCCTCCCTGACTCCATCCTCCGTACCTTTATTGATGGTAAACAAGTTATTGCTCTTATGTATGGTACCACCAACCACTTTTGCGCCTACCACATCGTATTTTGGTGCTAACCCACTAATATTGACAAGACTATCCTTTTCGTATTCAGACAACAACGACTTCAGACGAAGAACCTCTTGCCGTAATTGCTCGTTCTTCGTCTCAAGCATCTCATTCTCATCACCTAGATTCAGATATGACGTAACACTGCTAATGAGAGAGTAGGCTGTACCTACCGTCCCATTAGCAGTTGTAAAATACACACTCCTTTGATACCCATTATAGTTGAAGAGCATCGTCAAACAGACAAACTCAAGAAAAATGAATACAAACCAGTGTTTATAGCTAAATAAAAAGTCAAATAGATTTTTCATTTACGGTTTCATCAAGAACTGGAAGTTATGTACGTTCTTGAGAGCAATACCTGTACCCTTTGCTACTGTGTGCAGAGGATCATCTGCAACATGGAATTTAATTTTTATCTTATCCGTGAGTCGTTTGTCCAATCCACGCAGCAATGCTCCTCCACCTGTAAGCCAGATACCATTTTTCACGATATCCGCATACAACTCGGGAGGAGTCTGCTCAAGAGCGGCAAGCACAGCTGTCTCAATCTTAGCGATTGTCTTGTCTATACAATGCGCAATTTCCTGGTAGCATATTGATATCTCCATAGGAAGAGCGGTGATACGGTTCGGACCGTGTACGACGAAATCCTCCGGAGCCTCGCTGCCAAGATCCGTTACTGCTGACCCCACATTTATCTTAATACGTTCAGCCATACGCTCAGACACTTTCACATTGTGCTGACGGCTCATGTACTCCTGAATATCTGATGTCAAGTCATCTCCAGCGACACGTATGGAGTTATTGCTCACGATACCACCCAACGAGATTACGGCAATCTCAGTAGAACCACCACCGATATCAACAACCATACATCCTTCCGGAGCCTCAACGTCAAGTCCACATCCGATAGCTGATGCCATAGGCTCAAAAATCAGATATACCTCACGTCCACCGGAATGCTCAGCAGAGTCACGGACCGCACGACGCTCCACCTCAGTACTTCCTGAAGGAATACCGATGACCATACGCAACTGCGGCTTGAAAAGATGATGACCATTATTGATCATCTCTATCAATCCGCGCATCATCTTCTCACAAGCATCGAAGTCTGCGATCACTCCATCACGCAATGGACGGCAAGTACGTATATTCTCATGCGCTTTCTCATACATCATCTTTGCCTTGTTGCCGACAGCGATCATATTCTTCGTTCTGCTATCCAAAGCTACCACAGACGGCTCATCGACAACAATCTTACCATTACAAGTGATAATTGTATTGGCTGTGCCGAGGTCCATGGCCAGATCCTGAGTAAGTGAAAAAAATCCCATTAATCTATACTTATGTTTTTATTGTTCTTTACACCATTTCTCTACTTCTCACTCCATCGACATAACCAGTACCACTCATCATGTCAACAGATTTCCCGTGTTATCATCTGGCGAAATACTCGTGGATAGCCGTGTCGTAACTTGAGGAAGTGGCGAAAGCACGCTCTGCGAACTTCTTACGCTGCTCCTTAGTTGTCTCAGCTCCCTGTGCCTTGACAATATCAAGAAGAAGCTTGTACTCCGCTTTGCTTGGAACGATGACAACATCATTGAAATTCTTAGCTGCCGCACGGATGAGAGATATTCCGCCTATATCAATCTTCTCAATAATCGCAGACTCTTCATTAGTGTTGGCAACTGTCTCCTCGAAAGGATACAAATCAACTATCACGAGGTCAATCTCAGGAATCTCATACTTAGACATCTCTTCCTGATCACTGGCAAGCTCTCTACGACCGAGAATACCACCGAACACCTTCGGGTGCAAAGTCTTCACACGCCCTCCAAGAATCGAAGGGTATGTGGTAAGGTCCTCCACCTTCTCACACTTATAGCCTTGTGACTCTATAAATGTCTGGGTACCACCTGTCGAAAGGAACTTCACTCCGTTTTTATTCAATTCCGCCAGTAACTCGTCAAGTCCGTCCTTATGGAACACTGAAATAAGAGCGGTCTTGATTTTTTTCGTATTTGCCATATTTTTCCCTTATAAAGATTTTCTTTTATTATTTAATAATGCAAATTTAGACATAAAAAATGACGTACAAATAATGAAAAAGTAATTATTTATCAACGTGCGCCATTTTTTTTCTTTTCATTAACGTATACAACTATAGCTGTTCAATTTATGAATTGTCACGCAAAGGTGTAAATGGGCAAAGACGAGCACCACACACACCCGTCATGACACGCAGAAACTCCGACACTTCAACTCAAAAAAATCAACGAATATTCACAACTAACATCACATGAATGCCCATTAACGACAAAATGCGCCCTAACAAAATATCCAAGACCAACTATTCCAGGCAAATAAAAAAAGGAAAGTCAATCCTATTTCGTGAACACATAACGCCACATTAAAAACCGACAATTCAGAACAAGTAATCCTAGAAGCATAAACCAAGACAACACAAATGGAACGTACAACTACACAAAAAAAGAGGGAACTCATGTTCCCTCTTCATGCCATTACCACGACAGACGACACAGAGTCTCTACCATAGTTATTAATTCTCAAAGTAATACAAGAAAGTTGCTATACCCTCGAGAGCAGGCTTTTTCTCGTCTTTTATCTCAATCTTAAACTTAATCTCCGCCTTGCAGGTACCACGAAGATTAACAATTGAATGAAGCTCAGTACTCATCCTAATGCTTTGACCAGACAACACCGGCTTACCGAATCTCATCTTGTCCATACCATAGTTGACAAGCATCTTGATGTTTCTCACATCAATAATCTGTCCCCAAAGATACGGAAGAAGAGAAAGTGTCAAATAGCCATGAGCTATAGTAGACTTATATGGACTCTCCACCTTAGCGCGCTCGATATCCACATGAATCCACTGGTGATCCAAAGTAGCATCAGCAAAAAGGTTAATCCTCTCTTGCGGCACCTCAACCCAATCAGAAGTACCTAATGGTTTTCCTTCATAAGAGGCAAACTCATCGTATGAATTGATTACAAGCTTTCCCATAATTCCAGTTTCGTTTTGTTAGACAAAGATATGTATTTCCCACCGAATAATTACACAAAACGAACAAAAAACTCACACTTTCAGGTTAAATGTGCCGTTTTAGCTATCTCCACGTATGATTTGGCACACAAAGATAATAACTCTATAAAAATTACGGCACGAACAATCTTTTATCATTCGTACCGTATTCATCACAACATCCCGTCCCCATGTTACCAGACAGGACCGTCATGACACAGGAAACAAAACACCACGCCATCAAACAAATCAGACACCAGAGAAGCTACTGAAACCTCCATCAACAGGGATTATTGTGCCAGTTATGAAACTTGCCTCGTCTGAAGCCAAGAACCGCACTATACCATTCAACTCACTAATATCACCGAAACGCCCCATAGGTGTCTTGTTAAGCACCTTATGACTACGTTCAGTAAGCGAACCGTCATCGTTAAGCAAAGCCTTCCTGTTTTGCTCACCTATAAAAAAGCCGGGAGCTATAGCGTTGACTCTCACCGAGTCACCGTATTTACGAGCGAAGTCCTGAGCCAACCATTTGGTCAATGCATTAACACCCTCTTTAGCGATAGAATATCCCATGACACGTGACAAAGCGTCGTAAGCAGCCATAGAACTAACATTTATTATGCTTCCGCTTTTCTGCTCAGCCATAATCTTTCCGAACGTCAAGCACGGATAGACCGTGCCCCACAAGTTAAGGTCGACCACTTTGCGGAGCGCATCCATGTCAGAATCGAACACGTTCATATCATCCATAATGTTTGCGCCCGACACATTTCCGCCAGCCGCATTAACAAGTACATCCACACGACCGAACTGTTTTTTCACCTTCTCCGTCAGATCAGTTATCTCCTGATGATTCAAAACATTACATACAAACCCATAAACCTCAGTGTTATATTCAGCGGCGATCGGAGACAATTTCGCAAGAGCCTTGTCAACAGTCTCCTGTCTTGAGCCGACAACGATGACCTCAGCTCCCGCTTGCAGAAGTCCCTCGCTCACATTACTACCCAACACTCCGGTGCCGCCCGTGACGACAGCCGTCTTTCCAGATAAAGAAATCATACTTTATTATTTAATTCATGTTTTTACGTCATATCATAATTTATTCTCTCTCATATATTTGATAGCAGCCATCACTCCATCCATCTGAAGCAGTCCCATCATTCTTCCATGGAACGAGTATCCGGCATTATAACCTTTATCCTCATCACCCAGTGTGCAACGACCATGGTCAACACGCATAGGCACGTTAGGATTCAACTCATCAAAAATCCTGCACACCTCAATCAGGTTTGCCCTGCCTCCGAGGTGATCAGCCTCTATGAAGTCACCGTTCTCGAACACGTTAGTTGAACGGAGATGCACGAAGTGAGTGCGTTTAGCGTATTTCCTTGCCAAAGCAGGCACATCATTAAACGCTCCCGCTGACAGTGAACCGCAGCAGAAAGTCAGTCCATTATGAGGATTATCAACCGCATTCAGAAACCACTCTATATCAGCATCGCAGGTCACCACGCGAGGCAATCCGAGAAGCTGCATAGGTGGATCGTCCGGATGCACACACATATTTATATTATACTTATCGCAAGTAGGCATAATCTGTTCGAGGAAATACTTCCAGTTGGAGCGCAGTTTGTCTGGAGTAATTCCGTCATACAGGCTCAGCAACTTACGAAACAAAGCCACCGGCTGCTTGTCTTCCTCAGTGATATTACCATTGACAAAACCCTGAGTCTTGACGATAATCGTGTCGACCAGCATAGCATCATCCTCCGCCGTCATAGTCTCAGCCATCTTGGCCGCCGCTTCCAATTCAGAGTCGGAATAATCCTGCTCGCATCCTTTCCTTTTCAGTATATACTTATCGAAATAAACGAATTTCACCTTATTAAAATATAGAGACGTACTTCCGTCATCCCAAGGATGGTCAAGTTCAGTCCTTGCCCAGTCGAGAACAGGCATGAAGTTGTAGCACACAGTATGAATACCGCACTTACCAAGATTCTCAAGACTTATCTTATAGTTCTCAATAAGCACATCCCTGTCAGCTCCTCCGTACTTTATCGACTCACACACAGGAAGACTCTCGACTACAGACCAGCGAAGTCCTGCCGACTCAATATATTGTTTCAGATCCATGATAGCGTCAACGGTCCACACCTCACCATTCCTCACGTCATGCAACGCCGTCACAATACCCTCGACCCCGATCTGACGAAGCATCTTCAAAGTAATCTTATCCTTCTTGCCAAACCATCTCCAAGTTTTTTCCATAGACAATTTTGTTTTTACATGCAGTATTAATATTTTTCACGACGGCAAAGGTAACACTTTCAGGCATCCTCATTGTGAAATTACGTACCATTTTTATTGATTTGCGTACCAATTTTAAGATTTTCACATTTTTTTTCTCTCCTAGAAACAACGTATCACATAATTTAGCTATATTTGCAGCCAATTTGCGAAGCCGCTGTCCCGGAAATGTAACAGGAGAATGCTTCGTTATAACACACATAATTTTATATTTATGGCTAAAGTAGATTTAATGAAGATTGCTGAGGAGGCATTCGCAACAGGCAAGCAGCACCCAGCATTCAAGGCAGGTGACACTATCACCGTAGCTTACAAGATTATCGAGGGTTCAAAAGAGCGTATCCAGCTTTACCGCGGCGTTGTGATCAAGATCAACGGCGAGGGCACAAAGAAGCGCTTCACAGTCCGCAAAATGTCTGGCACTGTAGGTGTTGAGCGTATCTTCCCACTCGAATCTCCAAATATCGAGAGCATCGAGGTCAACAAGGTTGGTAAGGTTCGTAGAGCTAAGCTTTACTATCTCCGCAACCTCACTGGTAAGAAGGCTCGTATCAAGGAGAAACTCTCCGGTGCTAAGAAGGAGGACTAATCCTTATAGCAGAAAAACAATGGGTGGACTGTCAATGACATTCCGCCCATTTTCTTTTCTCTCAGCACCCACGAGAAGTACGCTCACGCAGCAGTCACGAAACTGTCGATTCTCAAGCAGCGTTTAATCAAACAGCTCTGCCAACACATCCAGAGACTTCAGTACAGGAAACTGAGGGACGTGAAGCCTGTAATACTCCATGAGAACCTCAAGACACCGCACACGCTGTTTCCTATTGAACCTCACTACACGCATCGTGCCATAATCCATTCTGAAAAGCAAAGGCATCTTGCAAGCCTCGTCAGGCATCAGGAAGTGACGATGGGAAGGCAACGAATAAGTGTACTCGCCAGCCAACAAATCGAAATACATATTTCTCACGTCGCGCCTTCTGTCGAAGATATCGGAAGAACCGTCCAAGTTGGGATAGATGCCGAGAAAACGAGTCACTCGCATAAGAAACACAAGATGGAAATTACTGACACCTCTATTATTGAAGGCACCATCACACATATCAAGCCAGCGAAGCGACATCTCAGAATATTTATAAAGGAGAGCATTGTCAATATTACCTCTCAAGACACCGCATAGAAAATCAGCAACAAACAGCGCTAGGCTGGACTTCACCGGATCATAAGGAAGTGACGTGTAGTTATAGTACAACCTCACATCCTTCGGACGAGGCAGCCTAGTGACTGATCGGACTTCAGCACTAAACTCCACTTGATTGAGCACACGCCAAAAGACATGAGACGAGGAGTGTCTGGCATGAGAAATAGCCGTAATAAAAGACATCCTGCCATGCGACTCAGTGAACACGTCAACAATCAGCGACGAGTCACCATACTTGATGGTCTTTAAAACAATACCACGAATTTTCTCTAACATATAAGGAACAAAGATAGCCATTTTACCGTACCAACGAAAAAAAAAGCATAAACATTTGGCGGAACAAAAGAATTATTTTACCTTTGCAACCGCAAAACGAAAAAACGTTTCTGCTGACAACGAAAACAGGCTGGTCCATTCGTCTATCGGTTAGGACGAGAGATTTTCATTCTCTAAAGAGCAGTTCGACTCTGCTATGGACTACAAAGGATTTGAGACAACAGTAGCAAATTCCTTTTTGTAAAGAGATTGGTGCGAGGTCATAAAAGCCATACCACATCGTACTCTGATTATTTAACAACAGATGGCGAGAGCCGTCAATAAAACAATTCAAGAAATGGCAAATCACAAGTCATGCGTTAAGCGTATCCGCCAGAACGCAAAGAGAAACCTTCACAACCGTTACTACGCTAAGACAATGCGTACAGCACTCCGTAAGCTTCGCAACACAAAGGACAAGAGCGAGGCTCAGGCAATGTATCCAAAGGTACAGCAGATGCTCGACAAGCTGGCTAAGCAGAACATCATCCACTGGAAGAAGGCTGCTAACCTCAAGTCAGGAGCTGCTAAGTACATCGCTAAGCTTGCTTAACGAACTGAAAAAATTACAGATATAATAACATATCGGAAACCGGACTTAGCAAAGTCCGGTTTTTTATTTGTCCAGACTACCATGAAAGCACGTATCCATTTTTTATCCGTTTTTTTTGATTATCTCAAAAAAAAACAGTAAATTTGTAACGTTTTAAGACATTAAGAGAATATACCAAATCAAATGGATGAAAATATAACTAACGAAGCAAATTATTCCGCCAGCAACATTCAGGTACTTGAGGGACTCGAAGCAGTTCGTAAGCGCCCTGCCATGTACATTGGCGACATCAGCGAGAAAGGTCTTCACCATCTCGTGTATGAGACGGTGGACAACTCTATCGACGAGGCTTTGGCGGGATATTGCACACACATAGAAGTCACCATCAACGAGGATAATTCAATCACCGTGCAGGATAACGGACGAGGCATACCTGTCGACATGCACGAGAAGGAGAAGAGATCGGCGCTTGAGGTGGTGATGACTGTTCTCCATGCAGGAGGTAAATTCGACAAAGGCTCATACAAAGTGTCAGGTGGTCTCCACGGAGTAGGTGTGAGCTGTGTGAACGCTTTGTCAACAAAGATGCTCTCACAAGTCTACAGAGACGGTAAGATTTATCAGCAGGAATATTCTTGCGGTAAGCCTAACTACAGCGTGAAGGTTGTGGGAGATACAGACCTGCGCGGTACACGCCAGCAGTTCTGGCCAGACGGAAGCATATTCACTACGACAACATACAAATACGACATACTTGCCAGCCGTATGCGTGAGCTTGCGTATCTTAACGCGGGAATCACCATCACTCTCACAGACATGCGATTGGACGTGAATGCGGAAGCTGGAATCGAAGGAGTCAGAAAGGAAGTATTTCACTCTGAGGGAGGCCTGAAGGATTTCGTCAGATATCTCGACTCTAGCAGAACTCATCTGTTCGACGACGTGATATATCTCAACACAGAGAAACAGAACGTACCGATTGAGGTTGCCATCATGTACAACACGTCATATTCAGAGAACCTGCACTCATACGTCAACAACATCAACACTATTGAGGGCGGAACGCACCTTCAGGGATTCAGAACAGCGCTGACGCGAGTACTGAAGAAATACGCTGATGACAACAAGATAACAGAGAAACTTGATAAACAGCACATCGAGATAAGCGGAGAGGACTTCAGGGAAGGTCTGACTGCCGTCATTTCTGTAAAGGTAGCAGAGCCGCAATTTGAGGGACAGACTAAGACTAAGCTCGGAAACAGCGAGGTAGCCGGAGCTGTTCAGCAGGCAGTGGGCGAGGCTCTCGCATACTATCTCGAGGAGCATCCGAAGGAGGCTAAACAGATAGTAGACAAAGTGGTACTCGCAGCTACAGCGAGAATTGCCGCGAGAAAGGCGAGAGAGAGCGTTCAGAGAAAGAGTCCGATGACGGGAGGCGGACTGCCAGGAAAACTTGCTGACTGTTCAGACAAAGACGCAGCCAACTGCGAGTTGTTCATCGTGGAGGGAGACTCCGCAGGTGGTTCAGCCAAGAAAGGAAGAGACAGACACTTCCAAGCAATCTTGGCGATCCGAGGAAAGATTTTCAACGTGGAGCGCGTGATGTGGCACAAAGCTTTCGAGCATGAGGAAGTGAACAACATCATACAGGCGTTGGGAGTACGATTTGGACTTAACGAAGACTCCAAGGAGGCGAACTACGACAAGCTTAGATACTACAAGACGATAATAATGACCGATGCCGATGTCGACGGTTCACACATCGATACTCTGCTGATGACATTATTCTTCCGCTACATGCCTCAGTTAATCAGAGACGGAAGACTCTACATAGCCACACCACCATTGTACAAGTGCACAAAGGGTAAGGTCAGCGAGTACTGCTATGACGAGAACGCACGTCTGAGATTTATTGACAAGTACGGAAACGGTGAGGAAGGCTCTATTAAGACACAAAGATATAAAGGTCTTGGAGAGATGAACGCAGAACAGCTTTGGGACACTACAATGAACCCGGAGACAAGACTGCTGAAACAGGTGACAATCGAGGATGCGGCAGAAGCCGACTACACATTCTCGATGCTGATGGGTGAGGATGTAGAACCAAGACGCCAGTTTATCGAAAGGAACGCCACATACGCCAATATTGACGCATAAGCGTAACCACGTCCGGGAATGCTCCGGAAAATGAAAAAGCATATTTCATTCAATTCTTACATATATTCTCGTGAAGACCAACTAGAAGTGATTTCTGACCGAGTCATCACAAAGTCTCACTTTTAATACCAAGTTTTCATAAGTGGGATGACATAGGAGATCAGGGAGCTGATCTCCTTTTTTTATATACACACAAAAGGTAAAGATGACAGGAGGAAGATATGTTATATATGTAATTACCAGAAAAATAAAACATGAATAGAGACTAAAAAGGATTAGCTGGAGGAAGAACACGGGAATGAAATCAAAAATAATATAATCATCAAATTGGAACAGAATAATCAACTGAACGAAAACAACAAGTTAAGAGAATAAAGGAGATAGTACGAAAAAAAGATAAGGAAAGATACAATAACAAATAAATATGAAGTTATCCTTAAAAAAAAGTATTACCAAATGTCATATCCTAACCATCATTTTACACTGTCCTAAATTCCACTTTTTTCCTTGACACGTAACAACAAAAAAATGAATTCTGATATTTTCCCATGCCTTATTCGGCATCTGAAATTCTTAGGTTAGGATGCCGAAAAGTTCAGGTTAGGATTTATAAATTCTCAAACTTGCGTATAGTCTATATCCTAACCTAAGAATTTCAAAAAAGAGATACAAGGATTTAAAATGCCTTGTTTTAACATTATCAGCAAGTTAACTTAAAAGTAGCAAAAATCAGGCATAGGAAATTTGGTAATAGAGCAAATTGTCCACTATTCCACCTTAACGAACACATAAGAACAACACAGAAAAACAATGTGAGTTGTCTTACAATTCCATATTGTCAGTCAACAAAAAAACATGTAGAAAGTGAAAGAAACAAAATGATTAGAGACCAGGCAACCAAAGACAAACCAATTAGTTAAGTAATCAAAATTAGAGAAAAACTTCACAAAAAGAACAACAAGACAAAATGCGGAGAGTCATCGGTTTGGATACACCACCTCATTAGACGCAGCTCCAAGTCCACCATGGAAATTCGCACATCTTACGGAGAAACAAGCACCCTCCTCAGTACCTTCGGGAACAATGTAAAAAGGAGAACGAGTGAAGTCCACCACATCACCATCAATGCATACAGCGTAACAATAAGCCCCTGGGACATCATCCCACACGACAGTACGGAAACCTCGCATCGACAGATGTGGAGGAGCAACCTGAACGCATGATTTGTCGGGGCTCCATTCCGGGAACACTGAAGAAAGACTATAATCAGGCAAAGCACTACGTTTGAGAGTGGTGGAATAAGGCACCTTCACCAATTTTCCTTTACGGTTCTTAAACTTATTCTTCCTCAAGGAAATGTCAACCAAACACCCGTCAACATCCATGCTATTGTATTCGGCGAAGAGAGCAGGTATACAGCCATGCATCTCACACCACCCAGCCAGAGATGAAAGAACACTCATCTTGGTGTTTATAAAAACAGAGCGCGGAGCATTCTTCCACGGTCTTCCGAGACAGTATATGCCATGTTGCTCATTAGAACCCTCAATAGCACAATTATTGAAGACATAACCATGACGAAGAGACTTATCCGTTGCCGGAGCACATATTACGTCACGGCTACCAGACTTACCCCGGGGACGCAGTATCAACTTACAAGAATTGAAAAAAACCGTACCTCCGCCACAGATGAAATCCACAGTACCATGAATCATACAGTCCTCAAGATATGTTGTTCCTCCGTCATTAGTGTAATAAGTGTCTTGAGTGCTTAACAGACTTACATTCTTAAAAATATTACCCTTACAACGTTTCTCGTTCATGGCTACTGCCCTATTAGCAAAGGCGTTAACGTCATTCTTGAAATTACACCAGAACTCGAGATCTTGTATATAGGTACTGTCAGCACGACGCAAGAAAAGAGTAGATGTGATACTAATACCCTCATGATAAGGAATATTAATAATCTTAGTATCCTTCCAAGACTCACCTATAATGGAAGTGTTGGAAGCGGTCAGTGTAGTGATTGGACTCGGAAAAGAAATCTCTTTACCGTTTTCCAAAATCCTCAGACTGTCGCCGTCACCTTTGACGATATAATAGCCCGACTTAACAAAAATCCTGAATCTGGTCATCTTGTCAGGTCTGGCATTAGCAGCCTTGACAGCATCGACGAAAGAACCGCTGTCAGGAACAACGAAATCATACACCCACCTCTCGTCAACAGGAACGACCCAATCGACAGAAGACTTTGCTAAAGAAACAAAGAAAGAAAAAAGAAAAAAGAAAAAATATCTCATAAACAGAAATCCCCAAACTTCCAACTTGGGTACCGCAAGAAATCGATCAGCAGTACGCTTGGGGAAGCTGGGGACACATATAAATTCTCAAAAAAACGAGTCAAATCATCTGAGAAAACATCTCTCACACTAAGAAGAGCCACTCTAAGCGCAAAACAATTTATTACACTGCAAAAATAATGAAATTAATTTAAATAATAAAATAAAGAATATTGTTTTATAGCGAGTATTAATAAAAATCCATAAATTTGCAGAAAATTAGAATAATAACAGAAAATATGACTTTCACAGAAAAGGCAAACCCTATTTTTGAGCAAGTAATTCGTGACTATCATCTTACTGATAATGTAGACACTCCCATCAACAATCCATATAAGTCTGGAGACATAGAGCACGACCTCTACATGAAAAATTGGATAGACACAGTACAGTGGCATTTAGAGGATATCATTCGCGACCCACAGATTGACCCTGTTGAAGCATTACAGCTTAAAAGAAGGATTGACAAAAGTAACCAGGACAGAACTGATTTGGTTGAGCGTATAGACTCATACTTTTATATGCTGTACAGCGGAATCAAACCGCAACCAAATGCAACCATCAATACAGAGAGTCCATCATGGGCTGTAGACAGACTAAGCATCTTGGCACTGAAAATCTACCACATGAGAGAACAGGTGGAGAGAAAAGACGCAAGTCCGGAGCATATCGAGATATGCCAGAAGAAACTCAACGTACTGTTGGAGCAGAAAAAAGACTTATCAGAAGCTATCGACCAACTACTGGATGATATAGAGGCGGGTAGGAAATACATGAAAGTGTACAAGCAGATGAAGATGTATAACGACCCGAGCACAAACCCTATATTATATAATAAAAAATAAGCATTGAGGAAAAAACAGGCTGAGCAAACAGCCGCAATGTTATCAGTCAATTCAATGAATATTGCTTTTGATGCCAAAAGGTTGTATAACAATTTCACGGGATTGGGTAATTACAGCCGAACTACAATAGACATTCTCACGGAAAACCACCCTGAGAATGCCTATTTTTTGTTTACCCCAAAAATAGCGGACAGAAGGAGTAACGAAAGGGGTATCACATCGAAGTACCTGACACTCGACCACTGCGACACCATACTGCCACAAGGATTAGTGAAGGGGTCGCTGTGGCGTACCTTTCAAGTAACTGACGAGGCAAAGAAAATACATGCTGACATATTTCACGGACTAAGCAATGAACTGCCTTACGGACTGAGAAAGAAAGGCATAGCATCCGTTGTGACAATACACGACGTGGCATTCCACACTTTCCCATATATGTACCATTGGCATGACCGTAAGATATACGACATGAAATGGAGATATGCCATACAGAACGCAGACAGAATAATAGCAATAAGCGAATGCACGAAAAATGATATCATCAAGTACTACGACGTGGACGAGAATAAGATAGATATCATATACCAGCCGGTGTCGAGGAGATTCTACTCGACAATGACTGATGACGAGGCGACAAAAATTCTCAGTGACACAGAACTCTGCACAATAAAAGACTTCATACTTTACGTTGGAACAATCAACTCAAGGAAGAACCTGCTGGGAATTGTGAAAGCACTGAAATTGCTGCCAGACAGCATAAAACTGCCACTCATAGTTGTCGGCAACGGAAGGGAATACAAGGAGGAAGTCAAGAAATACATCAGACAACACGACATGGAGAGAATGGTCATCTTCCCTAAAGAGAAGATTGACGACAACACCCTGCAAGCACTATATACTAAAGCCCGAGTATTCGTGTACCCAAGTTTCTATGAGGGATTCGGACTACCTGTCGTCGAGGCTCTGTTAAGCAAATGTCCAGTCGTGACAAGCAACAGAAGTAGCCTGCCCGAGGCTGGAGGTAAAGACTCACTGCAGGTAGACCCGGACAGCATAGAGGACATAGCGGACAAGATGGAAAGAGCCATCACGGATGATGAGCTGAGAGAGAAGATGATTAACAAAGGCATGGAGTATGCGATAAAGAATTTTCACCCTGCTAACGTGGCAAACAGTCTGATAAACACTTACAACAAAGCTTTATGAACAAGAAGAAAATCAAGAACAACGTCATAGTACGACTATTATGCATATTCTTTAGTATGATGCTGATTTACATCACGCAGAAGCCAATATTCATGGCATACAACCATAATATGTACAAGGACATGGGGTTACTTGATTATGTTCAAGTGATATACAACGGACTGTCACTCGACATGACGACATGCGGATACGTACTGGTGTTCCCTTGGCTGATATACACTCTGAACTTCTTCTTCAGAATAAACATTAAAAAAACTCTTACTCCTTACTTCATCGTAGTATCGTTACTGACTGCCATAATATTCGTGGCGGACACTGTCTTATACAGTTTCTGGCAATTCAAGTTAGACACCACGGTGTTCCTTTACACTGACAAACCTGCCGACGCCATGGCTAGCGTCAGCACAGCATTCATTGTGTTATCTGTACTCAGTGTTCTCTCACTGACAGTGTTATACTCATTCGTGACTTATAAGGCCATCGACCACGAGCAGCACTCTGAGAGAGGAAAGAAACTGTCATCACTGGTGATGCTGCCAATAGGAGTAATAATATTCCTGATGATACGTGGCGGTGTAGGAGACGGAACAGCCAACGTGAGCAAGTCATACTACTCAAACGTGCAATTCCTCAACCATTCGGCAGTCAACCCGTCTTTCAACCTGTTCTACTCCATGAATCATCTGCAGAATTTCGCCGAAGAGTATCAATACTATAGTGATGACGAGGAAAGACTGAGACTTATTGACGGCATATTCAACACGGAGAGTGTCGACAGTGACACCCTGCTGAACCAGGACAGACCAAACATAATTCTTATCGTGTGGGAGGGATGCGGAGCAAGTGTGGCAGGATGCGTTGGAGCCGAGATGGGAATAACGCCGAACCTCGATAAGATAGCTGAAGATGGAATACTATTCACCAACTGCCACGCTAACAGCTACAGGACCGACAGAGGACTGGTGTCAATCAACAGCGGTTGGCTGGGATTCCCGTCAGCATCACTCATGAAGATACCAGAGAAATGTGAAAAGTTGCCAGGGTTGGCTAAGACACTGGCAAAAGAGGGTTACTACACTGAGTTCTGGTACGGAGGAGACATAAGCTTCACCAACATGGGAGGCTTCATGCTTCAGAACGGATATAAGAAAACGTATAGTGACAAGGATTTTTCAGGAGAGAAGAAAATAACATCTTGGGGAGTATCGGACGAGACACTGCTGGACAAGGCGTTCAACGGATTAACGTTGCTCAAGCAACCTTTCTTCTCAAGCATACTGACACTGTCAAGTCATGAGCCTTGGACCGTCCCATACAGACGACTGAAGAATGATGTGGAAAACAGCTTCGCATATACAGACATGTGTATAGGCACGTTTGTCAGGAAACTCAAAAAAAGCAACCTGTGGAATAATACGCTATTGGTGATAATGCCTGACCACGGAGTGGCTGCCCAGGAAGGAAGGACTGTGTCAAGTAAGGACGTGATACACATACCTATTGTCATGACAGGAGGAGCCGTCAAGCAGCCTCGCAAGATAAACACACTGATGAACCAGTCTGACTTCGCCGCCACCCTGCTCGGACAAATGAAAATCAGTCACAAAGAATTCAAGTTCAGCAGGGATGTGATGAGTAAGACATACACCTTGCCATCAGCTATACACTGCTCACGAGTCGCTTTCACCTTTATTGACTCAACGGGTATGACCACATACGACTTTGAGGGTGACAAGCCTGTATACGAGGAGGGCGAGAACGGCGATAAGAGGATAGAGAGAGGTAAAGCTATCGTTCAGACACTGCATAAGGATGCGGCCGAAATGTGAGTAACTCTCACTTCACGGAGTTCTTAGTCAGATAGACATACCACAACGAGATTATCATGGCAAGAAGCAACACGTAGCCCACATAGATGAGTGTCGTCCAACTGATAATCAGGTACACTACCATCGTCAAACCCGTAAGCTCCAATAAGTAAGCCACCCCAGGCAAGAAATAGAAATTGTGATACACCTCGTCCACCACGGCAATGTATATAATCACAATGAGCCAGAACAAAAACACTAAGGCTGACATAATCATAGGTAACTGGAATGGATTCAGAGTAGGATGGTAATAGAACTCCTGCCAGAACTCAGGAACGAAGTTCTGTATGCTGGCATATAAAGAGCCCATGATACCTACCGTAGACAACAGAAACACTGGATAGAAACTGTCCATCTCATCAAAACGAAGTATCTGAAGTTTCTTCACTTTTCCACGACGTAACAAGAAACCTATGACGCCCATGAGGACCAATGACGACATCCACACTCCTCTGATTCCCGTCATGAAATATATCATCTCAGATATAGAGTCGTCAGGAGCAACACCTGCCAACAAATCCGCCTCATTTATCCAACCCATAGTATACTGGTCATGCGCCACCTTAACCCAGACTGCGTCCGTCGAGTCAGCGCTCATGGTCTTGATACTGGCCACGGCAATCACATCGCCGCGATACACCACGCAAGTGTCTGATATCAGGTCGCCCTCATATGGTAGCAGAGTCAGAGAGTCACATTTAACTACAAAGTTAAAATTGATGGTATAATGATGTCTCAGCCTGAACTCAAGTGAGTCAGCCTGAAAAGTATTCAAGAGTAACGATGTGTCTGACGACACAGCTTTCTCATCTTGGCGGTCATTCTCCTCATCCACATAATCGACGGCAGACTCTCTCATGAGATTCTCACTTATCAGACTGTCCGTCAACTCACGAGTGATCTCACTTATGGAGTCCATGCTCTCCGTAGAAGTTCCATCACCATCACCAGCGGAACACGACACGAACACGAGTGTTATAAATAAAAAGAATGATCTTATCATGGATATCACATTTAATATTGACTGACGACACGCATCTCACACTTCTTACAGTCGAACTCCAACCTGAACTCCTTACCATCCGACATACGTAAGAACAAGTCATCATGAGTAACTCTGTCACGCTGTGAGATGTCTTTTCCATCCTTATTCCTCAGACACATCCCCATCTCTCTCCTGATACAATGCTCACAAAACATCACAGGAACGTTATGAGGATGAGTAATCTCAAACGCTTTTTGTCTCACCGTAACACCATGTCTCTCACAGAATTGTCTCGACAGTTCATTCGCCACGTTCATAAGGTAATCAAACTCATAACCTTTAGGATACGTATGAGAGCTTTGAGTAATGACTGATTCATGTAGGGGATAGCTTTCCAAACGCTTCTCATATAAATCACTCATCAGCGAGCGTCTCCACTCAGAAAGCAATGATGACGGGACAAACCAGTTATCTGACATGTCAACATCGACGTTCTTAGCATTAAACATGGTGTCACCTAATTTACTTAACTGTCTAACAATATTGTCATGCTGGCTGCTGCGGGCTATCTCCTTGTCGTAAACGACGGGCATGACCACACGTGTCCCATCCTCGTCCTCTGCGGACATGACGAAACCGTCACATGAATCTGAGAAAGTGATGTACACGGACACTCGTCTGTCCGCAGTCTCTCCGGCGAGCATTTTCTCGAACTTCTGGTTCTGATTCCTGTATACTGACATTCCGTTCCTCAGCGACCTCGGCATCTCAAGCGGAAACAGCTTGTCGCCATCGACTCTGTTGATTCTGAATCCGACCATGGAACCTTCGGAATCCAACACGCAAACACCGTCACCGTTGTTCATCTCCGAATAGTCGCTCACACCAACACGTCTGCCCCCTACTCTTTTTATCTTAAAGAAATTATGCCCGACTTCCGACACCTTGCCGACAAACTCGCCAACAGACTTTGGTTGGAAAATAAAATTCCTGAAAAAACTCTTACGCCAGTCCGGACTGAACCTCAAGACTGTCTGTCCTGACGACGCTCTCACCAGCTCGTCCGGATGTCTGCTTATCACCTCATCAAGCTTACGAGAATAGTCTGCCACCACATTCTTAACGTAATCCACACCCTTCAGTCGTCCCTCAATCTTCAGAGAAGAAGCACCTGACATGACCAGCGCCTCGAGATTATCTATCTGACAATTATCCCTGATAGAGAGAAGACTCTTGCCTCTTACAATCACACGTTCCTTGTTGCTCTTTCTGTCTCTCGTCAACAAATCGTACTCCATCCTGCACAGTTGAGCGCACTCTCCTCTGTTAGCACTACGACAGAACACATCCTCACTGACGTAACACTGACCTGAGTAGCTGACACACATCGCACCATGAACGAAGACCTCAAGACTGACGTCTGGCACAGCATCGTGGATGGCCTTAATCTGCTCCGCCTTCAACTCACGGGCCAGCACCACCTGCTCAAAACCACACTTGTGCAGGAAGTCCACTTTCTCCACTGTCCTATTGTCCATCTGAGTGCTGGCATGCAGAGGAATAGGCGGTATATCCATTTCCAATATACCCATATCCTGCACGATGAGAGCGTCAACCTTAGCAGAGTAAAGGTCACAAATAAGCTGTCTGACATCCTCCAACTCATTGTCATACACTATGGTGTTGACAGTAACATACACCTTAGCTCTGAAAAAATGCGCAAACTCAACCAGTCTGATGATATCTGAAATATCATTACCAGCCGCAGCCCTGGCGCCGAAACTGCCTGCGCCAATATACACAGCGTCGGCACCGTGACGGATTGCCTCGATGCCCACTTCCACATTCCTCGCCGGAGCTAATAACTCAATCTTTCTCGTGACAGTAAAAATTTCTGTGGTTAAAAAAACGTATATGCCTACGACTAATTTATCTCGTTAATGTTGAACGGAGTCTCCTGATACACATAATAATTGAGCCAGTTCGTATACAGCAGATTGGCCGCCGCGCGCCAACGCACGATTGGAGACAACAACGGATTGTCGTCTTTATAGTAGTTGGCCGGCATCTGTATAGGCAGGTTCTTCTCTAGGTCTCTCTTATACTCTCCGTCAAGCGTCATCGGTGAGTATTCCAGGTGACCTGTGATAAAAAACTCCCTTCCGTTACGCGCTGTGACCATGCACACACCAGCGTCATCACTCTCAGCGATGATATCCAGTCCCGTCACACGCTCGATATCTTCACGATGAACCTCACCATGTCTGCTGTGAGGACAGTAAAACTCATCGTCGAAACCTCTGAATATAGGCAGCTCCGGATTGAGCATCTTATGTGAGAACACTCCGAACACCTTATGGTCCGTAGCATATTTTGGTATTCCGTAGAAATGATATAAGGCGGCCATAGCAGACCAGCACACGTAGATAGTGGAAGTGACATTATGGTGAGCCCAGTCAAACACCTCCTGTAAGTCATTCCAATACGTCACCTGCTCATAATCCATCTGCTCAAGTGGTGCGCCAGTGACAATCAGACCATCATATTTCTCATGTCTCATCTCATCAAAATCACGATAAAAAGACATCATATGCTCCACAGGAGTATTCTTTGACGTGTGTGACTTGATCTTCATGAATTCTATCTGTACCTGCAAAGCCGAGTTAGACAGGATTCGTATGAAATCCGTCTCAGTAGTGATTTTTATTGGCATGAGATTGAGAATCGCAAGCCTCAGGGGACGAATCTGCTGACTATCAGCGCGCTTATACCCCATAACGAAAATATTCTCCTGCTTCAGAATATCAATAGCAGGCAACTGGTCTGGTAATCTTAATGGCATATCTACTCTTCTATTATCCTTATATTTTCAAGGTGCAAAGTTAACGTATTTTACAGTAAGATTTTATTATCTTCAGAAAAACTTACAGACAAAAGCCGATTATTTCGTTAACGAACGAGCAAAAGCCGGCGACAGCGTTACGTAAGAAGTGTGAGAAGATGACATCCGCAAATTCAGGTTTTTTACTCTACTGGCCATCCGTAAAATCGTTATTATCTCAAAACACAACACTTATGTCATCCTTTTTTCTTAACTTCGCGCTATAATGTAAACATATTGGAAATGGAACAGAAAAATTTCAAAAGAACAACAGTCACCGCCGCTTTACCATACGCGAACGGTCCTGTACATATTGGACACCTCGCAGGAGTATATGTCCCTGCTGACATTTATGTACGTTACCTGAGACTCAAAGGAAGAGACGTCATTTTCGTGGGTGGCTCCGATGAGCACGGAGTGCCTGTCACCATACGCGCTAAGAAAGAGGGATGCACCGTACAGGATGTAGTGGACCGTTACCACGGCATAATCAAAAAGTCATTCGAGCAGTTCGGCATATCATTCGACGTGTACAGCAGAACTACGTCAGACACACATCATAAGTTCGCATCAGACTTCTTCAAGAAACTGTATGACGACAACAAATTCATAGAGCAGACGACAGAACAGTTCTACGACGAGGAGACCAAGCAGTTCTTGACAGACCGCAACATCAAAGGAGAGTGTCCGAGATGTCACTCCGAGGGCGCTTACGGAGATCAGTGCGAGAAGTGTGGAGCGACCTTGTCTCCAGACGAGCTCATCAATCCTATCAACGCCATCAACGGAAACCCGTTGGTTAAGAAATCCACGAAGCACTGGTATCTCCCGTTGGACAAATATCAGTTTTGGCTCGAAGACTGGATCTTGAACGAGCACACAGAATGGAGAAGCAATGTCTACGGACAATGTAAGTCATGGCTGGACAGCGGTCTGAAGCCACGCGCTGTGACACGCGACCTCGACTGGGGTATTCCAGTGCCAGTAGACGGAGCCGACGGTAAGGTGTTGTACGTATGGTTCGACGCCCCTATCGGTTACATCTCCAACACAAAAGAGATGTGTGAGAATAATCCGGAGAAATACGGAAACTGGGAGAAGTGGTGGAAGGACCCTGACACACGACTCATACATTTCATCGGAAAGGACAACATCGTGTTCCACTGCATCGTGTTCCCATCCATGCTTAAAGCCCACGGAGGTTACATTCTTCCGGACAACGTGCCATCCAACGAGTTCCTGAATCTCGAGGGTAACAAGATCTCAACATCCAAGAACTATGCCGTATGGCTCAACGAGTACCTGGAGGAGTTGCCGAACAGACAAGACGAACTGAGATATGTGTTGACCGCCAACGCACCGGAGACAAAGGATAACGACTTCACATGGTCAGACTTCCAAGCCCGCTGCAACAACGAGCTGGTTGCCGTATACGGTAACTTCGTCAACCGCGCCCTGCAGCTGACACAGAAGTACTACGACGGCATCGTTCCTGAGTGCGGTGAGCTGACAGCCACAGACAAATCAACGATAGAAGAGTTTGTGACAGTGAAAGAGAAAGTCGAGGCTTTGATTGAGGCGTTCAAGTTCAGGGAGGCACAGAAAGAGGCTATGAACCTGGCTAGAATAGGTAACAAATACATTGCTGACGAAGAGCCTTGGAAGGTCATCAAGACTGACCCTGAGCGTGTCAAGACAGTGATATACATATCACTTCAGCTCACAGCCAACCTTGCCATAGCATTCGAGCCATTCCTTCCGTTCTCAAGCCAGAAGTTACGCTCCATGATTGACATGGAACAGTTCAACTGGGAAGAGTTGGGAAGCACCAGCTTACTGCCTACAGGCAAGAAGCTCAACAAGCCTGAGCTGTTATTCTCTAAGATTGAGGACGACGTTATTAAATTCCAGATGGACAAGCTGGAAGCCACAGTCAAGGCTAACGCGGAAGCCAGCGCCGAGACAGCTCCGGTGAAGGACCTCGTCACATTCGACGACTTCAGCAAGCTCGACATACGTGTGGCCACGGTGCTGGAGTGCGAGCGAGTACCGAAGATGAAGAAACTTCTCAAGTTCAAACTGGATGACGGCACGCCGAAGGGACGCACCATCGTAAGTGGAATAAGCCAGTGGTATGAGCCAGAGCAGCTCGTCGGCAAGCAAGTGCTGTTCATCGCCAACCTGGCTCCGAGAGAGTTCAAGAACGGACTCGTCAGCGAAGGTATGATCCTCTCCGCTGAGAACTGGGACGGCTCAATAGCGGTGACAACGGTAGAGCACGCTGTCAAGGGAGGCAGTCTGGTCTGCTAAAACAATTAACATTTCTATTACACTAAAGAGTAAAATATGGCATTAAAAGCAGGCATCGTGGGCCTTCCTAACGTAGGTAAATCCACTCTTTTCAACTGTTTGTCAAGTGCTAAGGCACAAGCCGCCAACTTCCCATTTTGCACCATCGACGCACAGCTGGGACAGGTCAGCGTACCAGACGAGAGACTAACAAAACTGGCGGAGATAGTACATCCAGGACGTATCGTCCCTGCCGTATGCGACATCGTGGACATCGCCGGACTCGTGAAAGGAGCCAGCAAGGGTGAGGGTCTGGGTAACCAGTTCCTCGGTAACATACGTGAGTGCGACGCTATCATCCATGTGCTGCGCTGTTTCGACAACGGTAACATCGTACACGTGGACGGCTCCGTGAATCCTGTCAGGGACAAAGAAATCATCGACACAGAGTTACAGCTCAAGGATTTGGAGACTGTTGAGGCAAGAATAAAGAAGACAGAGAAGCTTGCAAACGTGGGTCACGACAAGGACGCCAAGGTGGAGTATGGCGTTCTGCTGAAATACAAGGAGGCGCTGCTCGCCGGAAAAAGTGCGAGAACCGTAGAGCTTGACAACGACGAGGAGATTGAGGCGTCAAAAAACATGTTCCTCTTGACCACAAAGCCTGTCCTTTACGTATGTAACGTTGACGACAAGAGCGCGAAGAACGGTAACGAGTACGTTGAGAGAGTACGTGAGGCGATAAAGGACGAGGACGCTCAGCTGATGGTTATCTCAGCACAAACAGAGGCAGACATAGCCGAACTTGAGAGTTACGAGGAGAAACAGATGTTCCTGGAGGACATGGGACTGGAGGAGAGTGGCTGCAACAGACTCATAAAAGCCATCTACTCACTCCTGAATCTTCAGACATTCATCACAGCCGGAGAGATGGAGGTTAAGGCATGGACATTCCGCAAGGGGTGGAAGGCTCCTCAGTGCGCCGGTGTCATCCACACAGACTTCGAGAAAGGATTCATACGAGCAGAGGTGATCAAGTATGAGGACTACATAAAGTACGGAAGCGAGGCTGCCGTTCGTGAGGCAGGCAAGCTCGGTGTGGAGGGTAAAGAGTATGTGGTGAACGACGGTGACATCATGCACTTCAGATTTAACGTGTAGTCTCTTTGTTCGTCTCACGCGACAAAACATAACAGTAACATAAATCTCGAACGATTGTTATGACGTTATTATATATTGACTGGCAGCCATCATTAGAGTTGTTCAGGATAGGCTCTCTCGGCATACGATGGTATTCTGCATGCTGGTGCATCGGACTTATCCTGGCATATCTTATCGTGATGAAGATATACAAGTCGCAAAAGATTGAGGACGAGAAATTCGAGCCCCTGTTCTTCTATTGCTTCGTGGGAATCATCGTCGGAGCGAGGTTAGGACACTGCGTCTTTTATGAGCCAGGCTATTATCTCACAAGCACCAAGGGTTTCATAGAGATGCTGCTGCCTATACGTTTCTTACCTGACAGCTGGGACTGGGTGTACCGCGGGTACGAAGGACTGGCGAGTCATGGAGGAACGATAGGAATCATAGTAGCCATGATCATGTACGCGAGAAAAGTGAACATCCCGATGTTACACGTCATTGACAATGTCGCCATAGCCGTGCCGCTCGTGGCGGCGTTCATACGTCTCGGCAACCTCATGAACTCAGAGATAATAGGCAACGTGACGGATGTGCCTTGGGCTTTCATCTTTCACAGCAACGAGGCACTGGTCAACGGCCAGTTGACGCCTCGACACCCTGCACAGTTGTATGAGGCGATAGCCTATCTCGTCATCTTCATGGTTCAGCTGCTCTTCTTTTTGAACAAACAAGACAAGGAGCTGAGGTATAAGCCTGGACGCGGATTCTATTTCGGCTTCTGCATAACAACGATATTCGTGTTCCGATTCTTCATCGAGTTCCTGAAAAAGGAACAGGTGGACTTCGAGCAAAACATGGTTCTCGACATGGGACAGTTGCTCAGCATCCCGTTCTGTTTGCTCGGCGCATACCTTATGTGGAGAGCTGGAAACAATAAAGCAACGAACTAAGAGTATGAGAAAATTATTATACCTCATCACACTACTGATGGTAACGGCTTGCGGAGGAAACAAGAAGACAAGTCAGACTGACTCTTTTGTCAGCGCTCCAGACTTTGACGCCGACAGTGCCTTTATGTTTGTAAAAAGACAATGCGACTTTGGACCGAGGGTGATGAACAGCGCGGCGCATGACAGCTGCGGCGACTACATAGCATCCGTGTTCAAGAGCTACGGGGCAGAGGTGTATGATCAGTACGCCGACTCAAAACTGTACGACGGCACAGAGATAAAGATGCGCAACATCATTGCCAGTGTCAACCCGGACGCTGACGTGCACATCATAATATCCGGCCACTGGGACAGTCGTCCATGGGCTGACCAAGACGAGAACTCAGAAAAGACACACACGCCTATCGACGGAGCTAATGACGGTGCGAGCAGCATTGGAGTCATGATGGAGATTGCGAGAATACTGCACGAGGACATGTCACTGCACGGCGACACGTCACTGCTGAAAAAGAAGTCAATATGCGTGGACTTCATATGTTGGGACGCCGAAGACTGTGGGGTGCCTGAATTTGACGGTAATCACGACACGGACGAGTCTGCCACATGGTGCCTCGGCTCACAGTACTGGTCGGGAGTGAGACATCTGGACGGATACACCGCAAGATACGGAATCAACCTGGACATGGTAGGCGGCAACAACACGGTGTTCTACAAAGAACGATACAGTCTACACTATGCTCCAGCACTCGTGGACAAGGTGTGGAGCGTGGCCAACAAGCTGGGATATAACAATTTCTTCTGCAATGAGACTTGCGGATACGTGACAGACGACCATGTGCAAATCAACCTCGGCGGAATACCTTGCATAGATGTCATAGGCGCAGACAACGAGGGTGTCGGTTTCCCAGAGACATGGCACACCACCAACGACAATATAGAGAACATCAACAAACAGACGTTGAAAGCTGTAGGACAGACTATACTCACAGTGCTCTGGAATGAATAAGTCCACAGACGCGTAAATAAAGACAACAAGACATGACTATAGAGGAGATACAACAAGAAGTAATCGAGGAATTCGCCGATTACGACGACTGGATGGATAAATACCAGTTGCTTATCGACTTGGGATGCGAACAGAAACCACTCCCTGAGAAGTACAAGAACGAGAGTAACCTCATTGACGGATGCCAAAGCCGAGTATGGCTGCAGGCTGACCTGACATCAGAGGGTGTCATCGTCTTTCAGGCGGAAAGTGACGCCTTGATAGTGAAGGGACTGGTCACCTTGTTAATAAGGGTCCTCTCAGGACATACTCCTGATGAGATACTCAACGCCGACATACATTTCATTGAGGATATAGGACTCAAAGAGCATTTGTCTCCGACACGCTCCAACGGACTTCTCGCCATGCTTAAACAAATGAAGCTCTACGCTATGGCATTCAAGAGTAAACAGGCGTAAGACGTATAGCGTCTATACTGAGACGAGAGATTTATTACATAAAGACAAGATGATCCATTTCACAGCATCGATGCTGACATGAAATGGATCTCTTTTTTGTCTCAATGAGAGACAATAACGTGAAATATGACTGACAAGTGATTATTTGACGGAAAAAACACTCAAAAAAAGTGGAATAAAGGACAATTTGGCGCTTAACCAAATTTCCCATACCTGCTTTTTAATCAAAAACGGGTTAACTTATTGATAATCTTATTACAATGCTTTTAAAAATCTCAGGTCTTCTTTTTGAAATTCTCAGGTTAGGATATATACTACAAACAGGTCTGCAATTTAAAAAATCCTAACCTTGACTTTTCAGCGTCCTAACCTAAGAATTTCAGACGCCGAATAAGCCACTGGAAAATTTCAGAAGTCATTTTTTCACTGACACGTGTCAACTAAAAAAGAGGAGTTTTGGACACTAAAAATTGAGGGTATGAATAGGAAGTTTGGTAAGTAGCTGAAAGCGCAAAGGATGTATCATCTGTAATCACAGAACTAAAAACAATTGAATATAATCAAAAAGCCATCTTAACACAAGATATGTGGGAAGATGTGTTTATTGCTGTAGATAAACTATATCCAAATCTCAGAAAAAATATTCTTTCACACTACAAAGACATAGACAACAAAGATTTAATACTAATATATCTTACGGCACTCGGCTTTAATCAGTCTGATACTGCAAGACTATTTAAGAATGCACGCTCTGTAACAAATAGAAAATTCTTACGTTTAAACACTCGATTAGGAATTCCACTTAGCGAACTTTTAAAAGAATATGAAGATAAATTCAAAGAATCTATAATACATAGATAGTGTTTCTGCGGCTTAAATCAAGAGTCATTCGTTTAGAACTGAATCGCCAATAGTTTCTTACTGTTCACTATGATTTGCATTACGTTCTCTTCTTCATTAGCTTCAGACAGTTCTTCCACAAAGGCAAACGATTCTGTATTATTTCTCATATTAAGAGTTATTTGCCTTTATTTATTACACACCTCTCTCTGCCCAATCGCCACGGTCAAGGCTCCTATACCCAATTGCTTCAGCAATATGTCGGGACAGGATTTTTTCTGAGCCGTCCAAGTCTGCAATGGTCCTCGACACTTTAAGTATTCTGCTGTAAGCTCTTGCAGACAGCTTCAGTCTATCCATAGCAGTACGAAGCATAGAGAGTGACTCGACATCAGGTTCAGCGAACTTGTGTAACATACGTTCGTTCATCTGGGCATTACAATGGACGCCTTTGAACTCCCGGAACCGCAACTCCTGTATTTGTCTCGCCTTGATGACTCTTTCCCGTATCTTTCTACTTGGCTCTCCCGGTTGCATCTGCGAGAGCTGAGCAAACGGCACTGCCTGAATCTCACAATGTATATCGATACGTGCTGCGGTTTTATACGCCGAGAATTCCTGACAGATACTATTTGCATGAATCATTCTAGCTTACTTTCTCCATAATTTCGTTTATGTTACTTCGCAATTCGTTTTAATAGCTGAAAAATTAAGCAATCCCATAAACAATCTTCGCCTTCATATACTGGCCATATAAGCATAACGTATATAAAAGATAGAGTAAATTCCAAAAAATTAATAATTATTTGTATACTCATCGTGGAAGAACTGCAGTTAGAACTACTATGACTCACTGGATATGCAAGTCATTAATATTAAAAAAACTACTCAGTATTTTACAAAAGATATAGATATCAAAAATTAGTAAAACAAATGATGTTAATACGAAGTCATTATGTATAAACAACTGCCAAATATGAATATATGTTCCGAGAAAACCAACTATACAGAAGAAACAATTTAGAATTTTTGTTTTCAGAAACTTGAAATCAAAGTTATATAATAAGACAAACAGAACAATAACCAATACCGAGCAAAGATAAGCTATAACAACAAAATAGCTATACAATGAATCTATTGTGCTTTCAGGTTTCTTTTGAATTAGTACATTTAATACAAAAGAAAATGATTGTATAATAAATGCAATTATTGCAATAATGTTGATGAAGATTCTCATTTTGATAAGAAACTATTAATCAGTTTCCATAAATCGTTATTACCATCTATTAAATCTCTATGGATATACATCATTGACTCATTACTATTTATCCTTATTCTTTCATCAGAAGATGGAATGTCTGGATCTCCAAACAAAGGTTTACTTAGAAATTGTACAGGGTCATTGACACATGTCGCATCTATCCTATTCTTTTCTACTTTAGTGTTAATTCGTGATGGTTCCCATGCGTTTAGGAATAAAGCATTATCGGTTTCCCAGCCTTGTTCAGACATATATTTCATCATTCCCTCTGAGAAAGCTCCTCCCATACTATGCGATACGAAATTAAATTTATCTACACCAGGCTTCATACCCTCGATAAGAGCATTGTAATTATCTTTTGCATATTGATAACCTAAAGACTCTCTAACCATACTTGCACTTTTCATATAATTATAATCGTAGTTAGTAAAATATGGTGTTGCATAATCATTAAATGTAGATTGTGCTCCTTTCACAAATGAAGAGTTATGCCCATTCCAATAGGTCTCTCCACCTTCTGGTGAGCCAAAACCAAGGTATCCGTTAACAAATACTACTTTTCTACCATCTGGATCAATTGCAGCCACGGGGTTCCCTAAACAATATGCATACGGTGAAATCCAAGGAAATGCGTTTGCGTTAATTGCTGCTAATGAAATAGCGACTGACAGTAATGCTTTTTTAAATCTTTTCATAATACTTTATTTTATGATTTGTATATTCTTTCTGATATTCTCAAAGTCTTCTGGAGTTTGCTTCCATTTGTTCCGCAGTTCTTCCGTCTCTTGAGTCCAGTGGGTTGCTTTTAAGTCCTGCATGCATTGTCTCGATTGTAAGTCTATAGCATCTGTATATGCATCCCGAAGATGTCCGTTTTGTTCAAGATGTTGCTGTAGAAGTGCATCAAGAGATTTCCCCTTGGTAATGATTGCATTAGGATTCATGGGATAGTATTTCAAAGATACTTCGGCGCATTTGAGTGTAAAATCATCATAACGCTTATACTTATGGTAATAGCCTAAAGCTAAGTCTGCCAACTGACAAGCCACTGTTTGGACATCAGTAATAGGAGTCAGATATGTTCCTGCTGCTATTGCCGAATCCGAAATGGCAAAGTGTTCCTTTATTCCCCAAGTCGGTTGGTACTGGTGTGCTGTTACCTCTACATTAATCCAGTCTTCAGGGAATAAGTTGTCTTCATCTTTATATATAATGAAACAATGGCATGGAGCATGTGTCAGCGAGACATTTGCACCAAGTTCCTCTGCATACAGCTTGAATGCCCAAGGCAATGAGTGGCATTGCCCTTTGTGTGTTTTGATAGTTATGGAAACAAGTTGGTAGTGCCAGTCATCATTGGGGAATTCATTGCTGAAATCGTATTCATAAGGTTTCTGGCCATTCCCAGAGCAAGGGTAAAAGAAAAAGTTGCAGAGGGCTATTTGTTTCGCTGTCTTGTATTTCTCCCAATGATTGACAGCAATCATACGCATCATATAGTCCGCTCCTTTCTTGATAGGCTCACAGAAATCTTTCTCGTAGTCCAGATTGCCGTCAAGGTAAGCCCATTCTGCCACAAAGACAGCGCGACTTATTGACAAGGCAGTTCTGCCTTCCAGCATATCCGTTATTTCAGAGTACGCTTTGTCATAGTATTCGCTATTACTGTTGCTTTGTGCAATTAATGTTTGCAATGATACAGTTATACTAAGTATACTTAAAATGATAAATCTTCTTGTTTTCATTATAGGCAGCAAAAGTGACAATTTTATATTAAACGACCAAATTTATATTCCTCTTTCTGCCCAGTCACCTCTATCAAGGTTACGATAACCAATAGCCTCGGCAATGTGCTGTGACTGGACGTTCTCTGAACTGTCTAAGTCAGCGATGGTTCTGGCTACCTTCAATATACGGCTGTAGGCTCTTGCAGACAGCTTCAGTCTATCCATAGCAGTACGAAGCATAGAGAGTGACTCGACATCAGGTTCAGCGAACTTGTGTAACATACGTTCGTTCATCTGGGCATTACAATGGACGCCTTTGAACTCCCGGAACCGCAACTCCTGTATTTGTCTCGCCTTGATGACTCTTTCCCGTATCTTTCTACTTGGCTCTCCCGGTTGCATCTGCGAGAGCTGAGCAAACGGCACTGCCTGAATCTCACAATGTATATCGAAACGGTCAAGCAAAGGACCGCTAATCTTGTTCATATATCTCTGTATCTGTCCAGGAGTACACACGCAATGATGAGAAGTGTCACCGTAATATCCACAAGGGCACGGGTTCATAGATGCTACCAACATAAAGGAACAGGGATACTCAACATTGTATTTCACACGGCTGATTGTTATCTTCCTATCTTCAAGAGGCTGACGTAACACCTCAAGGACACTACGGCTCAGCTCCGGCATCTCATCAAGAAATAACACTCCGTTATGTGCCAGACTCACTTCTCCTGGTTGGGGATTCTGTCCACCTCCCACAAGAGCCACGACAGATATCGTGTGATGAGGTGACCTGAAAGGACGCTGAGATATCAGCGACGAGTCTTTTTTCATCCTTCCCGCCACGCTATGTATTTGTGTGGTCTCAAGACTCTCACTAAGAGATAATGGAGGAAGGATGGTGGGAATGCGCTTAGCCATCATAGACTTACCACAGCCCGGACTACCCACTAATATAATGTTATGTCCACCGGCTGCAGCTACCTCAAAGGCACGTTTCACATTTTCCTGACCTTTAACGTCCTCAAAATCGATGTCATAATCACATTGACTCTCGTAAAACTCTTTGCGTGTGTCAACGAATTCCGGTTCCAACACCACTTGCCCCATAAGATGATAGATAACCTCCTGAAGGTTTGAGACACCATACACTTTCAGCTTGTTGACGACAGCAGCCTCCTTGACATTGTCTTTCGGAACAAAAAGACTGTCAAAGCCTAACTCACGGGCCTTGATGGATATAGGTAGGGCGCCCTTGACTGGTAAAATGCTACCGTCAAGACCTAACTCGCCAATAAACATGCAGTGGTCCAAATCATGAAAATTCAATATGTCATAAGCGGACAGGAGAGATATGGCTATAGGCAAATCGAAGCCTGAGCCTTCTTTCCGGATATCTGCTGGGGCTAAATTGACAACGACATTTTTCACTGGATGTTTATAGCCATAAAAACGCAAAGAGGACAGGATACGTTCCTGACTCTCCTTTACAGCATTGTCGGGCAACCCCACAATAGAAAACCTCACTTGAGGAGATGATGTGGAATATGAGTCAGCCTCAATAATAACAGGCAAAGCGTCCAAACCACGTAACGTGGCTGAGAAGATTTTCGTTAACATAAAAAGAATCGGTTAATTAATTATAATCAAGGACAGCAGTTATCTCTTAAGATATTTCTTCATGTCTTTTTCTAACTGCTTAATCTCCGTACCATGACTCATCACCTTGTGTTTCTTATCCGTAATAACATAATAAGGTAACGACGGTATTCCGAATTGTTTCACCACATCTGACTCGAAGGACTGTCCATCACAATATTGCTCTACATTGTATATTGAATCTGTCCGTGTCAGAGACTCAAACGTGAAATATTCCGTATCTAATGAGAATCCTACAAACCTTGCGGATATACTATCTCTATGTTCTTTGCTGAAGTTACGCATCTTCCAAAGCATATCAATACTTGCGGATGACCATGAAGCCCAAAAGAGGACAACAGTATTTTTTTCTTTCTTTTCTCTCCAAAGATACGTGGAGTCCTTACTCTTTGTCACCATCTGAACGTCATGAAGGATACATCCAACATTGGACTTCTTATAGAGCTTTATCTTGCTCTCTACATTCATCAGGTACTGATTGTTCGGTTGTGCTTTTTTGATTATCGCCAATAAGGTATTCAGTTTATCGCTTTCAAATGACTTCGACTGGACAAAGTATCTGTCGAACAGGTAAACTGAGACGATGGAGGATTTATTCTCTTTTATGAATTTCTCTGCTTTTTCTTTTAACTTCTCACCCTCTAACGAGGCCACTGACTTTCTGAAATCACTCAACAGCTCATTCTCGTCACTACCTGTGACGACGTAGTTACGAAGATCACTACCCTCCACCTTGTACTTTATCGTCTGTCCAGCGGAGGCGAATATGACCTGCTCTATCGCATTTGGAAACACAAGGACATACGGAGTGACTTCCTCACCAGCCTCAGCGGAGTACGTGAACGTACCTTCCGTAATTTTCACGGTATCTAAACCACCGAAGTCATCTGATAAGTTGAAGATGTACAACTCACCACCCTGAATATTGTCAAATGATCCCTCAATGCTAAAAGCAGAACCGCCGGAACCACATCCCGTAAGGAGTGTGGTTACCAGCGGTAAAGCAACAATGAAAGAAATAAATTTCCTCATTTATAATTACTTAATGATACTTGCTATTTCTGAAGCATACTTATTGAACTCAGCATCTGTAGCTGCCTTCTTAGCGTAAGCGCTGTTAAGAGATACAGCCTTCTTGAGGTTAGAAGTCAAGTCAGACTTAGAGTTAGTACGTGCAGCGAGAACAGCTGAGAGATAGTAAGTTGTTGCGTCTGGCTGCTTGATGCTGTTAAGAATAACCTTAGCCTTAGCATAGTCCTTGTTCATGATAGAAGCAAGAGCTGCGCTGTTAGTGTAAGAGTTAGAAAGCTTAGCTGTTGCCTGGCTGTACTTACCCTGAGCGATGTAAAGTTCACCGAGAGCCTCATCATAGTTGTTTGCTGCAGTACCCTTAGCGATGTAGGACTCAGCAGACTTAGTGTCACCGTTCTGAAGAGCGATAAGACCGAGGTTCACATTTGGCTCAGCAGCCTTAGAGTTGAGAGAGAGAGCCTTCTTGAAATAGTTAGTGGCAGCAGTGTTATCACCAGCCTTGTATGACAACTCACCAAGGTTGTTGTATGCGCGGTAATCCTTTGGATAAAGCTCTGTTGTCTTCTTCAAGATAGCCTCTTTCTTCGCATTGTCAGTAGTCAACTTGTTAGCTGCGTAAAGAAGCTCCTCAACGCTCAACTTGCTTGCATCCTCACTGTACTGAGCAAGAATCTCATCATCGCTACGACCGATAACGTCATAGTTGATAGTAAGTCTTGAACGACGCAACTCTGGGAGGATGGCGTCAGCAAGCTCCTTGTAAACAGATGAGATATTCTTAATCTCCTGCTCACGCTGCTCTGGATCAGAATACATAGAAAGAACACGGAGAACAACATCCTTATCCTGGAGGTTAGACTGCTGTACGAGTTCCTTGAAACCATCCCAGTCCTCAGCTGTGTACTTTGTGTCAACATCGCCTGAAAGCTTCTGCTTCTTGAGTTCCTTGTTTACATAAGACTCAGAGTTCTTACCACGGTTGTTTGCAAGATTCTCATTCAAATCATAAGCACCATCTGGAGAAGCGTATGAACTGATCTCAACGTTGTTGAGCTTAAGTCCCTTCTCATCACCCTTTATAGTCTTGAGCTTGTTGATGAACTCCTTAACGTTAGAGCTGTTCAACTCGCTGCCACGAAGATTAGCCTGACCAATGAGGAACTTAATCTGTGCCTCCTGCTTCTGAGCAATGATACGCTGGAAATTGTCAGCAGCCTGACCTGTAGTACCAGACTTAACAGTCTCCTTCAAAAGAGTAGCAGTGCACTGTACACCCCAGTCAATCTTAACATCGTCAAGCTCAACAGACTTACCACTCTTTGTAGCGGCAAATGTCATGTAAAGCTCTGAAGACTCCATGCCGTCAGCCCATGGGAAGGAGAGCTTCATTGTTGAAGCGCCGCCATTCTTGTAAGAGATAACAGTGTTGTTACCCTGAATCTTCTCGCCCTGGAAAGTCTTACCCTCACCTGTAGACTCACCACCATTGTAACGGAGTACAGGAGTACAAGTGACAATGCCTTTCTTAGGGAACACCTTAGAAGGTATGTTAGCACTGATTGTCGCTGGAACCTCACCACCTACATACTCCAGTGGAGTAGGAGTGACATTGAACATGTCTGAAGTGAAGTTTCCGAATTTGCTACAGCCTGACAGCAGAACTGCCGCAGCGGCTGGAACTAAAACATAAACATTCTTTTTCATTTTTAATAAATTAATTTAAGTACTTAAAAATATGTATTATTCACTTTTCTTTCTTTAATCCTTTAACTGCCCTCACGCACGGGTACCAAATGGATAAGAATCCAACGGACAACACTGTAACAAAGACCAAAACGATGTCAGTTATCTTTATGCTGACAGGATACGTGTCAATGATATATGCGCCATCACCGTTACCAAATCGTATCAACCCAAACTGTAGCTGAAGTAGACAAAGGGTTACGCCCAACACGATACCTGCCACGGCACCAACAAGAGCTACAATCCTACCCTCCAACAGAAAGATACTCTCCAACTGTCTTTCAGTGGCCCCAAGACATCGCAAGGTATATATATCATTCTTCTTATCAATGATTAACATTGTCAAAGAACCGATGATATTGAAACAGGCGATCAGCAATATGAATGTCAGAAAAATATAGGAAATCAGTTTCTCTATCTTCATAACCTTAAAAGTATCTTCTTGCTGCTCATATCTGTCAAGTACCTTATACTTATCGCCTATCAGCTTTTCTATCTTGCTCTTAGCCTCACTGACACTCACGTTTTCAGAGACTTTCAACTCAACAGCTGTCACATACCCCTGCCTATCAAACAGTCTCCTGGCCAACGGCAATGATGTGATAACGTAATTACCATCATACTTGCTCTGCTTCACCATGAAAGAGACCTTAGGTGAGAATATCTGCTCGTTGTTCAGGTTCTCCAGCGGATTTGTTATATCCAGCTTCTCACCTTTCCGTGGCGCATATAACTCAAACGGAGCGTTCACATCAGCCCTAACACCCAACTGTGTCAAGAGTGAGCTACCGAAAATGCCATAATCTATCACGTCAGCACTCAACTCAAACACACCGTCTCCCAACAGCAAGTCATTAATGGAGCTAAGTTCCGTAAAGTTGTCAGAGACTCCTTTCACAGTCACCATCCTCTGTCTGTTGTTCACCACGACCAAGGCATTATCCTCTATTGTCTCAGAGTAAACATCAATGATTTCCAACTGCTTAAGAGCCTCAAGTTCCTTCTCGTCAGCTGCCATGTATTTACTCTGTGCAGAAACGACTTTCAGTTCCGGATCGAACGACGTGAAAAGACCTGCCACCATATCCTGAAATCCGTTGAAAACAGACAGGATACATATCAACGCAGCCGTTGCTATAGCTATTCCGCAAACCGCCACGCCTGAAATGATATTTATGGCATGATGCGACTTCTTTGAGAAAAGATATCTCTTTGCTATAAAGTACGGAAACATAACTTAGGCCACGCGTCGTTAAAACCAATCATTACTCCTCATTTGTCTTACCAGACACATTACCCTTTCCCAACAAACGGTCAATATTGTCGACGTAATCCAACGAGTCATCAATAAAGAACTTCAATTCTGGTATTATACGTAACTGATGACGCTCCAACGTACCGAGTTTATATCTTATCTCTGATGTGTGAGCATTTATGTTATCTAATATCTCATTCGCCTTCTCACTTGGGAAAATGCTCAGATATGCTCGTGCCACACTCAAGTCTGGACTAACACGGACAACACTCACACTGACCAATATGCCACGTGTCTGTCGTGTCTGCTCCTGAAAAATATTGCTCAGATCTTTCTGAATCAACCTGGCTATTTTATTTTGTCTTGTTGTCTCCAAATCTCTTAATACTTAAACGTTAAAATTATTGTTTCACTTTTTCCTTATAATGGTCAAGCCATCACGTACCGGCAAGATCACCTTCTCCACTCTGTCGTCCGACGCCACCAAGTCATTGAAAGCCTTGACTCCTTTAGTCTGCAAGTCGCTTTCCCTTGGGTTTTCGTCCAACACATGTCCATCCCACAGCGTGTTATCCACAAACATATAGCCTCCGTTTGACAGATATCTAAGCACCATTTCATAATACTCCGGATACATTCTCTTGTCTCCATCAATAAATGCCATATCGAATGTGATGTTCAACTCAGGTATAATCTTCAAAGCGTCACCGATATGCATCGTTATCTTGTCAGCGTAGTCTGAGTTTTTTAACCAAGGCAGAGTGAAATCCTCCTGTTCCTCATTTATCTCTATAGTATGCAGATGTCCCTCATCTCCAAGTCCTTCAGCAATACACAATCCAGAATATCCGCTGTACGTACCAATTTCCAAGACCTGTCTCGGTTGAATCATCCTCACAAACATTTTAAGCAGCCTACCCTGTATATGTCCGCTGGCCATCCTTGGATACAGCAGATGGAGATGTGTCGCCCGGTAAAGCTTATGAAGATACTCTCCCTCAGCATCTATGTGTTCTCTGATATAATCCTCGATACGAGTAACCTCGTCAGAAAACTCTGATATAAGAGAAATATTTGAGTTTTTCATTTTTCAAAACCTACAGTAAACATTCCACATCATCACCTCCTATTCAACAACGCCTCCACAGCCAAACGATAACTGTCAAGTCCGAAACCGCAAATAACGCCGAGACACGCACATGATATCATTGACTTATGTCTGAACTCCTCACGTTTGTGCACATTTGAGATATGCACCTCAATGACAGGCGTGGTCACACCTCTTATAGCATCCTGCAGGGCAACAGAGGTGTGCGTGTAAGCACCTGCGTTAAAAACGATTCCGTCCCACGAAAAGCCAACCTCATGTATCTTGTTAATCAACTCACCTTCGATGTTTGACTGATAATAATCGAACTCCACATCCGGATACATCTCCACAAGCTTAGCGTAATAATCAAGAAAAGTCTCAGCGCCATAAATCTCAGGCTCGCGTTTTCCCAAAAGATTGAGATTAGGTCCGTTTAATATCAGTATCTTCGCCTTTGTCATCACGTTCTATTTTTGCAGACAAAGATACAGAATTTATTTTGTTTACAAATGCATTTGAAAACAAAAGTTACTGTAACCTTATTATTTAGAGATTTTTCACAGCATCGGACAAATCAACTTGTAAGGTACGCACGGCTATTAGATGTGAGGGGAAAAGGAACAAGGCAAAAGAAAAAAAGGTGTAAGTACATACTACTCACACTCTCACTATAGCTAACACTTTTAATTTCTTATAGAAGAAACGGATGATTTTGCCCAACAAGGTATACCGGATTCCCCAATCCTTGATAGCGACGGCGAATCGCTCCTCTATCAACGGGTCTTTCTCCGGGTTGTCGACCTTTTCCACATTTACCGGACGAGTAGATGGAACACGGTCATACTCAAACTTTTGCAAGATATTAAATGAACGGAAATGTGTTCCGTTTCTCAGCCCCGTATTCCTCACCATCGTGTGACTCGGAGTCAAGCAAAGCCCACCTTCCTTATATATAGCCAATTCCCAACAAATATCCCATGGAATAGGTTTCTTGTCCAGACTTTTCAGGCACGGGAAAGCTCCTCCATACTCGAAGGCTCTCAAGTCGTCATCAGACATATATGCCAAAGCCTCCTCACGGGTGGAATAATGTCGGAAGAAACGTTCCCAACGGTTTTTCCATGTTCCCCATCCCCATCCAGACATATGCGGGGTGAAATAGAAATCTCGTCCATTATACTCCTCACATGACTCCCACAAATCGAGATTTGTGAAACCTGACACGTGCATGACCCTATTCTCATCCTGATACAGTTTGAAAGCATCGTTCATATATTGCAGGAAATAGGGTGATGTAGATATATCATCCTCCAGCACAATCACCGTATCATAGCTTTCGAACACATAGTCTATTCCTGTGAGAATATTCTCCTCAAGATAAATGTTACGTTCACGTTCTATCAGTGTAAGACTTTTGAATCCTCCATTGCGTCTCAAGTCCTCTGACAACTGTCTCAGGTAAGTTCTGACCTCATCGACTCCTCGTTTAGAATTCTCGTCTGCCAGTCCGTCCTTATTTACCTTCACACCGTCAGAGAACACAAAAACATCAGTCTCCCTTGCGAGAGTATTCGCAAGAAGAGACTGAATTGTTGTTTTCGTGTTGTCCACACGGTTATACACAAATATCGCCACAGGACTACACATATCCATCACTTATTTCGTTCTTTTCTTTGAAATCCTTTGTAGAACGGTTGGTTCTCCACCTGTCCCTCAAAATACTTTGCCCACTCAGCAGCACCCTTAGGACCACGCTTTGAGGTATATCCTCTTTCCTCTCTACTTGGCTTACCGGATTTTTTGGCAGACCTATCACGTCCGGCGAAGTCGTTGTCACGTCTACCTTTCTTTCTATCCTTACCAGACTTCGAATCATGACCATCGCCACCTCCCCTCTTTGCCTTCGCCCCATGAGATTTGGCACCGCCATTGTCCTCCGTAAGCTCCACATTAACCTTACGTCCGTCATAATCTGAGCCAGCTATAAGTGAGATAGCCATCTGAGCCTGATTCTCCGGTACCTCGAAGAAAGAGAAGTTATTCATCAAGTCAATACGTCCGAGCTCAATCTTCGCACCTTTGGTGACACGATTGACAAATCCCATGAACGAGCGAGGGTTGATACCATCTTTCTTTCCAAGATTAACGAACAGTCTTGCGTATCCAGACTCAGCCGTTCGAGATCCCCTCTCACCTCTTTTACCTTTTCGCTCACTGTCACCTTTCCTTGCGCCCTTTTCTGTAGGCTCGAGAATCTCAGGAGCATTCTTATAGTAATTGAGGAACTTATTGAATTCCATTGACACCATACGTTTGATGAGGTCTTCCTTCTCCATGAGATCGAACTTACGATATACCTCAGGGAGGAACGGAGCTATCTCATCCTCGTCTATTTCGACTTTCTCGATGTCGTCAATCACCTTATACAACTGCTTTGCGCAAATCTCCTGTCCCGTAGGCAAAACACCCGGAATAAACTTCTTCTGTATCTGCTTTTCTATAGCCTTCACCTTAGACTTCTCACGTAAGTGAATAATACAGATACTTGTTCCGGCCTTACCTGCTCGTCCTGTTCTACCGCTTCGGTGCGTATAACTCTCAATATCGTCAGGCAATCCGTAGTTAATCACATGAGTGAGGTTATCCACGTCCAAGCCACGTGCTGCCACGTCCGTTGCCACCAGCAGCTGTACTCTATGCTGTCTGAATTTCTGCATAGTAAGGTCACGCTGTGCCTGCGACAACTCACCATGGAGAGACTCTGCATTGTATCCATCCTGAATCAGTTTATCCGCTATCTCCTGAGTCTCCATTCTTGTACGGCAAAAAATGATGGCGTAAATCTCAGGATAATAGTCAGCCACGCGTTTCAATGCGTTGTACTTGTCCTTTGCATGGACGAGGTAATAGATATGATTGACCTTCTCAGCTCCCTCATTTCTACTACCCACTACAATCTCCTTAGCATCATGAAGGTAATTCTTGCTTATTCGCTCAATCTCCTTACTCATGGTAGCAGAGAACAGCAACGTATTACGATCTTCAGGCACGCCTTCGAAAATAGCGTCGATGCTGTCGGTGAATCCCATATTCAGCATCTCGTCAGCCTCATCGAGCACGACGTTACGAACATTCTGGAGCTTAGCCACTCCACGGTCCATAAGGTCCACGAGTCGACCTGGAGTAGCCACTATCACTTGCACACCACGTTTCAGTTGTCTGATTTGAGTCTCAATACTTGCACCTCCATACACGGCAAGCACATGGAGACCATCAATATATTTTGAATATTCCTTCAAATCATCGGCGATTTGAAGACATAACTCACGCGTAGGCGATAAAATAAGAGCTTGTACATCGTTATTTGTTGTATCCACCTTCTGTAACACAGGCAGACCATAGGCTGCAGTCTTTCCAGTACCAGTCTGGGCAAGCGCAACCACATCATTATTATTACCAAGCAGATAAGGAATCACTTCCTCTTGAACAGGCATAGGGTTCTCGTACCCCATCTCTGTAATCGCTTTGAGTATCTCGCCAGAGACGCCCAATTCTTCAAATGTTTTCAAATTATATAAACCTTTTAAAAATAAATATCAATACTTATTGGTCGCGAATGTACGACTTTTCCACCAAATAAGCGGTAGGAGTTTATGGAAAAAAGCAAATACGTCATATCATTGGCTTTCAAGCGGCAAAAAACACTGAGTCTCATGTCGTTTTGCAACATGTGGGTTCTAATCACGCTCACGCTGTGAATAGAACCCACACACAAACAGATTTCGACGGACATCAACACGACAAGGTCACAGAAACGACATAATCAATTATTTGCCGTCGAAGAAATTATCATATTTATGCTCCCACACCTCAATATCTTTCAATATCTCTCTCACGTTCGAGTAACGTTCCTCACGTTTTCTCTTAGTACATTTCATCGCTATCATCTTAAGGTGGTTACTTGCTCTTGTAGGATCTTTCTTTCTCACGTTGATGATATACTTTATAATCTGTCCTATCTCAAAAATATCCGTTTGTTTATCCAACGGCTCAGCGTTTGTCATCTCCGGCGGCAAACCGTTTGTCAGGAAAGGAGCAAAACGTACACCTTTATTATATGCTGCCGCCAAACCGATGTTAAGCAACATTATGTCATGTTCCTCAGTCATCTTCACGAGAATATTCTCCGGAGATATGTTAAAGTGGCACAATCCTTTCTTATGCAGAAAGTCGACAGTCTTTATCAGTTGCTTAAGCATTTTGATTGTAGTCCTACGCTTGAAATAATATTCGGGATTCTGCTCCACAAACCTGTCCAAGGACAATCCCGGCACCAGTTTACTAAGCACAACCTCTTCTTCAGGAATATAGTCAACGATATCAATAAGTCCGTCATTATGAGACAAGTTCATCTCCTTATACAACTCATATTCATGAGCCAACAGACCTGAGCACTCCGGATGTTGTCGTTTGAACAGCTCCGTCATCCTTCTCAGCACAAGCTCCGTGTCATTTTCCGAGTCATCCTCGAGCGTGAGTCGAAAACACTCAAACATTCTGCCGCTTACCAGCAGCTTACTCATCACCTTATAATGCTTACCATCAACAACCACGTCACTATGTTTCAGTTTTCCCAAGTTATAGTTGCCATCACTGGTGAAGTCATAAAGAAATCCACTAAGCACATTTGACAATGACGACATCCACGAGTCATCATGTATTATTTTTGCTTTTCCCATAGTACATTATTTTTTTGGTTCTTACAAAGGTTTTATATCATCACTGAATGACTGGCTTCAGCCCTTAACAATCTTCTTTATTTCATTTAGTTTGTTCAAGGCTTCCAGCGGAGTGAGACTGTTCACGTCGATATTCAATATCTCATCTCTTACCTGAGAAAGCACAGGATCATCCAGTTGGAAGAAACTCAATTGGGTACCACTATCATTAGGTGAGGTCAACTTCTGTGGTCCGGAAACAGAATCGCCCGAATTATTTCGTTCAAGGTCTCTCAACACCTGTTCAGCGCGTCGGACAATAGTCTCGTTCATGCCAGCGATCTTAGCTACATGAATACCGAAAGAGTGCTCACTGCCACCAGGAACAAGCTTTCTCATGAAAATCACTTTTCCGTTCACCTCCTTCACCGAGACATTGAAGTTTTTCACTCTCTCAAGCGACTTTTCCATCTCATTCAGCTCATGGTAATGAGTGGCGAACAAGGTACGCGCATGCGCATGAGCGTTCTCATGAATATACTCCACGATGGACCATGCTATGGAGATGCCGTCATATGTGGATGTTCCTCTGCCAAGCTCGTCGAACAAGACAAGAGAGCGTTCTGAGATATTGTTAAGTATGCTTGCCGCCTCGTTCATCTCTACCATGAATGTTGACTCTCCGACCGAGATATTGTCACTTGCGCCCACTCGTGTGAATATCTTATCCGTCACGCCGATACGCGCACTCTCAGCAGGCACAAACGAACCTATCTGAGCAAGTAACGTAATCAATGCGGTCTGTCGGAGCAAAGCAGACTTACCCGCCATATTAGGTCCCGTGAGAATTATTATCTGCTGAGACTGGCTGTCCAGCAAAATATCATTTGGCACATACTGTTCTCCCACCGGCATCTGTGTCTCAATCACAGGGTGTCTTCCTTGCTTGATGTCAATGACCAAGCTCTCGTCGACCACAGGACATACATATCTGTAATCCCTGGCCGCTAAAGCGAAAGAAAGCAGACAGTCCAGCTGAGCTATGAGTACTGAGTCCGTTTGTATCTGTGATATGAACGTAGCCGCCTTAGTCACTATCTCACTGAACAGGGAAGCCTCAAGGACAGCTATCTTCTCCTCCGCTCCGACGATTTTCTCCTCATACTCCTTCAGCTCTTGTGTTATGTATCTCTCTGCCTGAGTCAGTGTCTGTTTTCGTATCCACTCTTCCGGAACCATATCTTTGTATGTGTTCCTCACCTCTATATAATATCCGAAGACATTGTTGAATCCGATTTTAAGACTCTGTATTCCAGTAGCTTCAATCTCTCTCTGCTGTATCTTCAGCAGATAATCCTTGCCGCTGTAAGCGACAGCTCTCAATTCATCCAACTCCTCGTTGAATCCGTCTCTAATGACCTGCCCCTTACCGACCAACAGAGGAGGATTAGGGACAAGCTGCTTCTCTATCACATCACGCAACTCGGTACATGAGTCAAGCGTCTCACCTATTTTCCCTATGCTCTCATTGTCCGTGTCCTGACACAGCTTCTTTATAGAGTCAATTGCGTTGAGTGCGTTTTTCAGTTGAAAAATCTCCCTCGGGTTAGCGCGTCCGACCGCCACTTTTGAGCCGATACGTTCAAGGTCACCAACCTGGGACACACACTCCTCAACACTATCACGGAAGTCTGGGTCACGGAAGAAACACTCCACGACCTCTTGTCTTTGTCTAATCTGCGTGACGCTCTTGAGAGGGAAAACCATCCACTTCCTCAACATACGTCCACCCATAGGGCTGACCGTCTTGTCGATTATGCTCAGGAGGCTTTTTCCTCCCTCGTTCATCGGCTCGACCAGTTCAAGGCTTCTGATTGTGAACTTATCGAGACGCACATACTTATTCTCCTCAATTCTGGAGATGTTACGTATATGAGACATGTTATTATGTAACGTCTGCTCAAGGTAGAAGAGGATAGCGCCAGCCGCAACGATACCATTTTTCAGGTGGTCTATTCCGAATCCCTTCAGATTTTTCACGCCGAAATGTGAAAGCAGCTTCGAGTACGCCGTATTATCAGAATAAATCCAGTCGTCCATCTCGAAATTAAAGAATCTGTTTCCGAAATTACCGGTAAACATCATCTTCTTGCCCCTCTCAAAGAGTATCTCTTTCGGTGAGAAATTTGCCAAGAGTTTGTCCACGTAGTCCGTGGTTCCCTCTGCCACGAGAAACTCTCCCGTTGATATATCCAGGAAAGACACTCCACAGGCAGCCTTTCCGAAATGCACCGAAGCGAGGAAATTATTCTCCTTATGACTAAGCACATTATCATCAAAAGCGACGCCTGGAGTCACAAGCTCCGTAATGCCTCTCTTCACAAGCTTCTTGGTAAGTTTCGGGTCTTCCAGCTGGTCACATATAGCCACTCTCTTACCAGCCCTCACCAACTTAGGCAGGTAGTTATCAAGAGCGTGATACGGGAAACCCGCCATAGCAGTACCATTGGCGGTCGTACCCGCCACACTACTACGTCTCGTCAAAGTTATACCAAGAATATCAGCAGCTACACTAGCATCTTCATTATATGTCTCATAGAAGTCACCACATCGAAACAGTAACAAAGCGTCAGGATGCTTTGATTTTAAATCATAAAACTGTTTCATCATCGGAGTGAGTTCTTCTTTCTTTCCCATTACCTTAATTTCTATTCTTTATCGTACTAATGGCAAAGATAACAAAACAAAGACAAAAAAATAAGCCAATATTTAAAAAAATAAAAATTAAAACGACTGTGAAATCAAAAATTAGAGTATTAATGTTTTTCTTAGTACTTTTGCGACCTAAGATATTTGGCCGTCATGAATATTGTCAATAAATACGTACTATTGTCCTGTTTCCTCAGCATCACGTTCACACACGCTGAGGGCCAGCAGATTGTGGCCTCACACGACAATGACGTACTGATGACTGGCGAGCCGATATTCGCTCACGCTAAATATTTCACGGGGATGGCGGAATTTGAAGGTGAGATGATTCCCACTTTCACATACGCTGACTTTTACGTCTATCCGAAGCTTGTGTTTAAGAGCCCAAAGCAAGCCAAGAAATATTACCGCATAGCGAATAACATCAAGAAGGTTTATCCGATTGCGTGTGAGATAAAAGTGACGCTTGACAAAACTATCGCTCACCTCGACTCCCTACCGACTAAGAAAGAGAAGGACGCCTATATGAAAATAGCGGAGAAAGAGCTGAAGAAACAGTACACACCTCGTCTGAAAAAACTCACTTTCTCACAGGGTAAGCTTCTCATCAAACTGATAGACAGGCAATGTAACCAGACAAGCTACGAGCTAATAAAGACATACATGGGTGGTTTCAAGGCTGGTTTCTACAACGCCTTCGCAAGCTTGTTCGGAGCAAGCCTGAAAAAAGAATATGACCCGGATTGTGACGACCGACTGACAGAGAGATGTATCCTCCTGATTGAGTCAGGACAGATGTAGTGCACACGCGCGGCACGCAAGTCACGCAAGCTCTCTACACGCAAGCGCACTAACTTCCGACTTCATCATAGCGTCTGCATGTCATGCAGGCGCTTATAGTATCCACCCATAGCAATCAGCTCATCGTGCGTGCCTTTCTCCACAATATTACCGTCGTGAAGCACATATATCACGTCCGCATGTTTAATAGTTGACAGACGATGAGCAATGGCTATTGTGGTGCGTGAGCTCATCAGCTTACCCAAAGCATCTTGAACGAGACGCTCACTCTCCGTGTCGAGTGCGCTCGTCGCCTCATCGAGGATGAGGATCGGCGGATTCTTAAGTATAGCGCGCGCAATACTGATACGCTGTCTCTGACCTCCTGAGAGTCGGCATCCGCGGTCACCGACATTTGTCTGATAACCGTTCTCCATCTCAACGATGAAGTCATGCGCGTTAGCTATTCGAGCCGCAGCCTCAACCTGCTCCATCGTAGCATTCTCAACACCAAAAGCGATGTTATTGTATATAGTGTCGTTAAACAATATGGCCTCTTGATTAACATTGCCTATTATTGAACGCAGCGATCTGATTGACAAGTCACGGACATTCACTCCGTCTATCAGCAGCTCACCGCTTGTGACATCATGATAACGAGGTATGAGGTCAACAAGCGTGCTCTTACCCGAACCTGACTGACCGACAAGAGCTACTGTCTCACCCTTATGCACTGTTATGTTTATCCCGCTTAGGACATTACGCTCTGAGTTCTCATAACAGAAACAAACGTCACGCAACTCTATCTTATCCTTCAACCCGTCCACCTTACTTGGATTGCTGACCTCCGTGATATTGTTCTTTGCGGACAAAATCATATTCACACGCTCCATGGAAGCAAGACCTTTCTGAACGGAATATCCCGCCTTAGAGATGTCTTTCAACGGCTGCAGGGTCGTGTACAAAATAACCAGATAATAGATAAACATTCCAGCGTCTATACTTGAACGGCCTGAGAAAATCAGGTAACCGCCAAACCAAAGGACAATCACTATCATGACAGTTCCCAGGAACTCACTCACAGGATGAGCGGCAGACTGACGTATAGCCACTCTGTTGGATATGTTCCTGTACTCGTTGTTCACCTTCTCAAACCTGTCCATCATCTTCTGCTCAGCAATGAACGCCTTGATGATTCTAAGGCCTCCGAGAGTTTCCTCAATCTGACTTATACTGTCGGACAGCTTGGTCTGCTGCATTATGCTCTTTGCTTTCAGCGACTTTCCTATCTTACCAATCGCCACCGCCAGAACAGGCACAACAAGAAGAGTGAACAACGTCAACTGCCAACTGATGTAGACAAGGGTGCCGACATACACTAAAATCAGGATCGGATTCTTGATGAGCGTGTCCAGAGAACTGGTGATGCTCGAGTCTATCTCATTCACGTCAGTGCTCACACGTGTGAGTATGTCTCCCTTACGCTCCTCATTAAAGAACGAGAGCGGCAGACTCAGAATCTTACGATAAATGTCATTTCGTATATCTCTGACTATACCCGTACGCAAAGGCATCAGCAACGCCGAACCTCCGAAGTATGTTCCCGTCTTGAATAATGTCAGGACAGAAAGCACAATACCGAGTAAGAGCATGGTCGTCGCCGGACCAAACTGCTCGATAAGAACCTGAGAATAATAATATATATTATTCATCGCCGTATCCTTGAAGTCTCCATCTCCCCACGGAATGAAAGAATACACGTTATTGTCTACTTTGAATAATATATTCAGTATCGGCATTATAGCTGCGAAAGAGAATATATTCAAGAAAGCGGAAAGGACATTAACTCCAAAAGCTGCCGCTATATAACCTTTGTAATTGGCAAAGTATTTGCCCATCACATTGAAGAACTCTCTCATAATTGTTTTTAATGAATCTGACACATGAGTTCACATGTATAATTTACATAATTGATAATTGACTGAGATGTATATCTGAAAAGTATGATAAGTAACACTAAAGGGTTCGTGAGACAATAGACATCAAAGTCTTAGCAAAGATACTACATTTCTTTCGAATTAATCTGACATATCACGGAAAAAGGTGGCATTCAAGTGATATATATATATCATAACACGTATTTGAGGTATATAAAAGTAAAATCTTCATCATTTTAATTCTCCTTAGAATCCACGTCATCACTTCCTGTCATTTAACACACAAGTAGTTGATATAAAAGAATTTGCAAACACCAAGGTAACAACTATTGCCACTCCTGGGACTCTCATCCGTCATGAGTCTACTAATGGATGTTGCTACAACTTGGCCATGACATCAAAAAGCATGAGAAACAGATAAATAAACTGGTGGAATTATGGACAATTTGGAGTGTAACCAATTTTCTTATGACTAGTTTTTACTAAAATCCGGTTAACTTGCTGATATTCTTAAAACAAGACTTTTAAAAATCTCAGGTGTCTTTTTTGAAACTCTCAAGTTAGGATATAGTCAATACGCAGGTCTGAGAGTTTAAAAATCCTAACCTGAACTTTTCAACGTCCTAACCTGAGATTTTCAGACGCCAAATAAGACACGGGAAAATTTCAGAAGTCATTTTATCGCTGACACGTGTCAACGGGAAAAGGGGAGTTTCGGACAGTAAAAATTGGGGGGCGGATAGGAAATCTGGTAAGTGTGTGTTTACGAGTTTTTCATATCTCAAACCGGTACAAAAAGGACTCACGCAAGGTAATGGTTAACACTGATTTCTATTGACTCGACTCTGACATTCAAGACGCACAGAAATGTAGAAGTATGAATGTAGACTTCATTTCATATATAGGCACTGCAGTCAGTAGCCTATCGAATGCTTTCGCTTTGCGGTTCGTCAACGTCTGAAAACCCGATGTGACGTCTCACAACAAAAAAAGCGGAGCAGGAATATCCTGTTCCGCCTTTTTTATATCACGACAAAGAAATCACACAGTCATGATCTCCTTGTTCTTGACCTCGAGCATAGACTCAATCTTCTTGACATATTTGTCGTGAATCTTCTGCACTGTGTCCTCAGAGTCCTTCTCTACATCCTCAGGCACACCATTCTTAACAGACTTCTTGAGTTTGTCGATAGCCTCACGGCGAGCGTTACGAACACTGACCTTAGCTGTCTCAGCCTCCTTAGAACACTGTTTTGTCAAATCCTTACGTCTCTCCTCTGTGAGGGCAGGTATACCAAGACGTATTATCTCACCGTTATTCTCCGGCATGATACCGACAGGAGAATCGATGATAGCCTTCTCGATAACCTTCAGCATCTGCTTTTCCCATGGCTTGATAGTGATGGTACGAGCATCAGGTGTATTAAGACTGGCAACGTTACTCAGTGGGACATGCTGTCCGTAAGACTCCACACGCACCTCATCAAGGATATGCACGTTAGCGCGTCCGGCGCGGATACGACTAAGAGCCTCCTCAAGATGCAATGCAGCCATCTCCATGGAGTCCTCAGCCTCTTTAATGAAAACTTTTACGTCATCCATAATGATTTTGTTGAAGCGAGGGATGAGGAACCGCAAGCAGCCCTCTTATCCTCACCTTGCTATTTAATTGTTATTAATATTCATTCTAAACGTGAAAAGTCAAGTATCGTCATAGTCTTAACTATCACCCCTTATCACTTATCTTCACTATCGCACGTTCGTTCACTCATTACAGTATTGTACAGCCCTCACATGGTTTGAGCTGCTTAAAGAAGTCGTTACCCTTGTCATCAACAAGAATAAACGCTGGGAAGTCCTCGACACGAATCTTCCATATTGCCTCCATACCCAACTCTGGATACTCGACACACTCAATGCTCTTGATGCTGCTCTGTGAGAGTACAGCGGCCACACCACCAATCGTGCCGAGGTAGAAACCGCCATGCTTCTTACAAGCGTCTGTAACCTGCTGTGTTCTGTTTCCCTTCGCTATCATCACGAGGCTCGCTCCGTTAGCCTGGAACTCATCCACATACGGGTCCATACGGTTGGCCGTTGTAGGTCCCATACTACCACAAGGATAGCCTTCCGGAGTCTTTGCAGGACCAGCGTAAAGAACTGGATAATCCTTGAAGTACTGTGGCATTCCCTCACCTGCGTCAAGACGAGCCTTGAGCTTGGCGTGAGCGATGTCACGAGCCACAATGATTGTTCCCTTGAGGTTCACACGTGTAGACACCGGATACTTAGTAAGCTCAGCGCGTACGGCGTCAATGCCTTTGTCAAGGTCAATCTCTATGCCCTTAGTGCCCTCACCTGGTCTTCTGTACTCCTCAGGTATAAGCTCTGATGGATTGTCGTCCATTTTCTCCAGCCATATACCGTCCTTATTTATCTTTGCCTTAATATTTCTGTCCGCAGAACAGCTCACTCCCATTCCTATAGGACAGGAAGCGCCATGTCGTGGAAGACGGATAACTCTGATGTCGTGCGCAAGATACTTACCACCGAACTGTGCGCCCAATCCAATCTTATAAGCCTCTTTCAGCAATTTCTGCTCAAGATCGATGTCACGGAAAGCGCGTCCTGTCTCGTCTCCTGTAGTCGGCAGATTGTCGTAATACTTGATTGAGGCGAGCTTAACAGTCAGGAGATTCTTTTCCGCTGACGTGCCACCAATAACAAAAGCGATATGATATGGAGGACAGGCAGCAGTACCGAGGTGCTTCATCTCCTCTACGAGGAAAGGCAAAAGCGTACCCTCGTTCTGTATCGTAGCCTTGGTCATAGGATAGAAGTATGTCTTGTTGGCAGAGCCACCGCCCTTAGCCACCATCACAAAACGATACTCCGCACCTTCCACAGCCTCAATGTCGATCTGTGCCGGAAGGTTACACTTGGTGTTAACCTCGTCATACATGTTAAGTGGGGCATTCTGAGAATAACGGAGGTTATCCTGTGTATATGTGTTGAACACACCCTTACTCAACGCCTCCTCATCCTCAAAACCGGTCCATATCTGTTGACCCTTCTCACCATGAATAATCGCAGTACCGGTATCCTGACAGAAAGGCAACACACCCTTGCAGGCAGTCTCCGCATTACGCAGAAACTGAAGAGCGACATACTTGTCATTCTCTGACGCCTCAGGATCTCTCAATATCTTAGCAACCTGAAGATTGTGCTCACGACGTAACATAAACTCCACGTCATGAAAAGCCTGTTGAGCTAATAAGGTGAGAGCCTCCGGTGAGACCTTTACTATTTCCTTACCCTCAAATTCACTTACACTGACTCCTTCCTTTGATACAAGTCTGTATTCTGTATCATCCTTACCAACCTGGAACATCGGAGCATACTTAAATTCTGGTGCTTGAGCCATAATACTTTTAGAATTATATGTTTATATCAATATATCGATTTGTCACGCAAAGATATATAAAACTTTCCTCATCAACAAACTATAGCAGACAAAAGTCATTTGTCTGACTCTCCACCGCACTCACTTTCACTCAAAAGCTGGGGAGCCACAAATATGGCGTGAATGCGACGTTTCTCTGGCGGCGGCACGTCCATATAGTTTCTGTATAAGTCCTTCAAATAGGCATCCGGATTGCTAGGCGCGGAAAAGGACATACCTTCGAATTGTATGTCACTGACAGGGAAAACGCTGTCTTTTCTGTGCATTATGCCATAACCATTATTTATCGGAATATTACCCATGTAGTCACTGTCCGGCATAACACAGCTCAAGATTTTCCACAAAGAATTGAGCACGACGTTTTTCATTCCGAAATAGAAGAACTCTGCGAAAGACTTCCATGAATAGTAGTGCTGACGATGCAGTATGCTATGACTCACGGACAATCCTTTGAGTATGTCGTGCGCCAGTCCTCTTGACACCTTCGGATAGTCCACGAAGGGGAAAATGTCGACGAACAATCCCTTTTGATAATCCACGGAGAACACGTCTGTGTCCTCTATATATAGCGAGTTTAAGTCTCTGATCTTCACTATAGGCTCCTTCTGCCCGGGATCGCTGTCTTTTGTCTGAAGGAACAAATGTGACGGCAGCTCCGTTTGCGCGACCTCAACAAAACGGTCCAGGTCTTCCTGCCTCATACCCAGGTCTATGTCATCGTCCCAAGGTATGAATCCGCCATGACGCACTGCTCCGAGGATACTGCCCCCATCAAGCCAATAAACAATATTGTGTTTCTTGCATATCCTGTCTATCTCCACAAGAATGTCAAGCTGTTTCAACTGACACTTGCGAAGATTCCTCTTCACGTATTCTATATAGTATTTATTTTCCATCACCTTAAGATTTCGACAGTCCTTCTAATGGCATCCTCAATGTTGTACTTGGGCTTCCAGCCGGCTGAAAGCAGTTTGCTGTTATCCGTTATTGCGTTAACGGCGATGGAATAACCTTTCCTCTCGACATCTGACGGCAGGTCGAACACCACATGTCCACCATTTATCTCAGCACATATGCCTGCCAAATCCTTGAGATGCACATCACAGTCCTTAGATGATATGTTATACGCCTCACCATCCTCACCATTGAGCATCACATACAGCATCGCAGACACAGCATCAGCCACGTACACATAAGAGAAATACTGGTTTCCCTCGCTCTTCAACACTATGTTCTCTCCTGCAAGCACATTCTTGACAAACTGAGAAGCCACCTTAGAGTCGCTCTCAAGCATAGTCGGTCCAAAGACACGACACAGACGGACAATCCTGACTTTCGCACCGTATTCTGAGATGTAGGAGAGACACATCGCCTCACTTGCTCTTTTGGACTCAGGATATGAAGACCTGCTAGTTGAGAGATTAAGATGTCCGGTATAGCCTTCGTCAAACACGTCATCACTAGTGACAGCGTTACCATAAACCTCAACAGTGGACGGATATAAGACCACGGCTCCGCATCTCACGGAAAGCTTAAGAGCGTTCTCCGCACCCTTGAGGTTCACCATCATAGTCTCTACTGGATACTTGGAATACGCGAGAGGATGAGTGTTACTTGCGGCAGGTATAACATAATCCACGGTCAGGTCGTCCGGAAAAGGCTCTGTCACATCTTGCTCAAGGAAAGAGAACAGCCGATTGTCAAAGTACTCTCCAAGTCTTTCTTTCGCCCTACCCTTATCTCTTCCGACAGCGACGACAGACACTCCGCCGAGAGACATCAACGCGTCAATCATGCACACGCCGATGAGTCCTGTAGCACCTGTAATCAGAACCTTCTTACCTTTCAGTCTTTCAATATTCTTAACATCCAAGGCATTGCGCAGGTCCTCTTTGTACAACTCCTTACTCTTGTCTATACGAAAAGTCATTTCAGCCATTTATTTTTCTCCATACCAAGGTAACCCTTGAAGAGCTCCAAGTCATCCTTAGTAGTCAGTTTGATATTCTTGTCCGAACCTGCGGCGAAGTACAACTTCTCTCCAAGCTCAACCATCATAGTATTAGTATACGATGATCCGTATATTCCGACCTTCTCCTCAAACGCCTTGTGATAAGCCCAGTCCAGTTTAGCGAACTTATACGCCTGGGGAGTAGCCACTCTTCTCAGAGTCTCTCTCGGCACATACCTCGTGGTCGTCTGCTCATTGTCCTCGTCCACCAGGAATATCTGTTCGTTGTACGGCATGCTCGTCACTCCGTTGCCATACTCATCACACTTCGCTATGACATCACTCAGCACAGACGGTTCAATGAGAGGACGTATGCCGTCATGTATGATAATGTTGTCGTCATCACTCGCCACTCCTTCCAGGTTATACACACCATTACGTATCGACTCCTGTCCTGTAGAACCTCCATTCACCACCCACTTGAGCTTGTCAATACAGAATTGCCTCGCGTAAGCCCACACCACGTCGTGCCATCCGTCGATACACACCACCTCTATCATATCTATCTGAGGATGATTCTGGAAATTCTCCAACGTATATATCAACACTGGCTTGTCATACACATTGATGAATTGCTTCGGAATATCCTGCCCCATTCTGGCGCCTGAACCGCCTGCTATAATAATCGCGATATTCATTGATTACGTACGCTATGAACAATATACATTAAATGTTTATGCAAATATAAACATTACTTTTTGTAAGTACATACCATCAAGACGATTTAATGCCTCTCAAATCTAACATCTCACTTTCGTCCAAAAAGATATTGACGGAAGACCGGACTTATTCTCAGCACATTACTTACCAGACAACAAAAGTAAACAACTACCAAGGCCACGGACATTGAAAGAACAATATCCAACACGAAATTTGGAGAATGAGAGTCGAGGAACTGTCCAACCATAGGCAGCTTAGGCAGCAGAATGAAGTGAAGCAGATAAATGTCCAACGTCCTCACTCCCACATACTGAAGCTTACTTCCTATGAACGTGTCTTTCGTGAACGAGTCTTGATAATGTCTGAAAAACATCACCACGATGATTAACAAGGAATACATCGCTGACGTTTTGGAAATATTAGCGTACTCTCCGATGAACACATGCCATCTGAAGAAGTCAGCGCAACTAACGAACGCCACAATGAGAACCAGCGTACTGAACCACTGAGAGTCGAACAGACGCTGCACCTTACTCCAGTTACGGCGCACGAGATTACCCATGACGAAAAAATGGAAGAACTTGAAGAACTCGTACACGCTGGAATACATAAAAAAAGGTGTCTTCCAGTATTTCCCGAACTCATGCGGCATATTCACGCTGAGGTAAAGCATAAGAGCGAGCACCCACAGCAAGACTACCGGAGCATCGGAGCGCACCTTTTGTGAGATGGCCGCGAAGACATAATACACGAAGAACATCTGAAGCAAGACCCACGTGAACCAATATCCTCCTTTTGTCGGACTCCGCATGAAACGGCACAGGGTGTCAAAAAACTCCATCCTTGACCTGAGTATTATGAACACACACATGAACACGAGAGCAGGTATGACCTGTATCTTCAGTTTCTTCCACAACAGTGAACTGAAGTAGTCTGCGTTCCACACCTCCCTCGACTTATAAGCGAGAAATCCGCTCACAAAAAAAAAGAGAGGCATACGAAAAAGAACCAGAAAAGGCAATGAGGCTGAAATTTTCTCCGACTGTACGAACCCCATCTGCGCCACATGGTATGAGACGACGAGGATCATCGTGAATCCCCTCATGGCGTCAAGCCATTCCATACGTTTCTTAACACCTTCCATCCTTCAACATATCAACAAGCTTGTCACTTTTTCCGCTGACAAACTTACGTGAAAACATTTTACCGCTTCCGACAAGCACGTCATAGTCACTCTCGTCCATCACCTTGATAACCGGGTCATATACTATGTAATGTAACGGAGTCAACGCAGGTAAGCCGGGGTATTTACCTTGAGTGAGGATACTCTTCTCAGCCCACTCATGCGTATTGAACACGATAGTCTGTATGAGAGTCTCCGCAGGGCCGAACGAGTCAATGAAATACTCCCTCACCTCCGGTCTGTAGGCATAGGTGTCATAGACATAAGAAGCCAACTCGGAAGATATGCACCACCACGCCGAGCCTTTGTACAAATACCAAATCTCAGGCTGAGGCAACACTGCAGGATGATTGCCGACCACTGGTGTTACGATAAACTCCAACGGTTTTCGTTTACCAATCATCTTTCCCATCTTCCTTTTCAAGATACCCAAACGCACATTCCACTTATCGCTCAATCTGGCACTGTTGACAAACGGACGTGGAATGGAATACAGCTGACGTTGTTCTTCAGACACACACTCCGTGTCCATACGCAAACCCTGAATATACTCTTTGTTTCTGTTACGGTCGAGGAACTCCAGAATATGCTCATTGGTCCACAACGGATAATCCATTCCGCTGAGGAAGAACAGACGATCGAAGTACAACGGGTAATCCAGAGCAGCCTTAATAAGCTCCATCTGATATTCCACCTCAAGTATCGTACCCCACCGCACATTAATCCTCTTTTCCAGGAAATGTACGTTTCTACTCTTGATTAATGATGTAAACTCAGAAATGTCTGACTTCTTGTCAATATGAATAAAGAAATGTGCGTCTGGGTGAAGTGATAATATGAGACGTCTCAACTGCGGAGCGTCCGTATGTGCAGAAATGAGATATGCCAAATTCATTTATCCGATTCGTTTTGTTTAGTTAACCAGCGACGTTTTCTTTTCCAGATACACTCGTTTTATTTTTCTTGAAGCGTCCACTCAGCCATGGCACCGACTCCACATAAGGAACAAACCAACTGCAAATACAAAAAACAAAAATCAGCAATATTATGAAGTCGTCATAACGACCGTAAATACTTCTTCCGAACACGATGTGAGTGAATCTGTAGAATTGCAGTATCGGGTAGTGAGCCACGAAATACACCATACTGTGCTGACCGATGTAATTGATCACGGGCACACGTCCCAAAGGCAACTTGATGAACAGGCCGGACAAGCCGAGCAATATTATTATGGTGTTAATGAAAGCCGCCAACGGTTCACCCTCGAACCTGTTAGTACTCATCACATACTCTCCGTGCCAAAAGACATTACAGACACAGAAAGCTATGATAAGCACCATGCAGACCGGTATTATCTGTCCACGGGTAGTATGGTCAAGCACAAATCGCCATGCGCGGCCGAGGTAGAAAAAGAAAGCGCCCATAAACACATTGTTGAGGCTCATCCACAACGGGTTACCGTTTTTCCACAGCCAGTAACTAAGGAACGGGAATGTGGACAGCACCACTGTCTGAAACACAGATATAGGCTTTACAATCTGTATCTTCTTCATGAAGTGCACCAGTACATACGCCGAGAAGAACGAGAAAAGGAACCATACCGGCTCATTACCCCAAAAGCTGCTTGTCTGCCACAGGTGATGCCACTCCATCGGCTCTATCGGTTTATGGAACCGTTCTATCTCGAAAGGCAGATAGAAGACATAAACGAGAAAGCCTATAGTACCCCACACGAGATAAGGAATCAACAGACGTTTCGCCTTATCCTTGACGTATTCCTTGGAGTTACCACTGACAGTCTTATTAAAGTAGCCAGCTTTGAAAAAGAAGAAACACATAAAAAAGAATGACCATGCCATAGTCTCTTCCCACCAGGTATCCTTAGCATGCCCACAGAATGTGATGGTATGAAGCGTAATCATTCTGATTATACATATACCACATAGAAAATCGAATGTGTGATTTCTCTCTTTCATTTCTCGCAAAATGCCGTGACTTCTATACGGCAGACAACAAATTTACTGCGCAAAATTAACACAATTATACAAACAACACAAAAAAAACGATGATTTTACCTATCTTCGCGTTAAACAACAGATATAAAGCACATGAAAATAGCCGACATTGACCTGGGGGAATACCCCGTGGTGCTGGCACCCATGGAGGATGTCACGGATCAGGCGTTCAGACTACTATGCAAGGAGTTCGGGGCGTCGCTGACTTACTCCGAGTTTGTCAGTGCAGATGCTCTCATCAGAAACGTCAACCGTTCCATCGAGAAAATCAAGATTGACGAGTCTGAGCGTCCCGTAGCAGTACAGATTTACGGACGTGACGTCGACTCTATGGTCAAGGCTGCTAAGATTGTGGAGGCTGAGGCTCGACCTGACATACTAGACATCAACTTCGGCTGTCCCGTGAAGAAAGTGGCGGGAAAAGGTGCTGGAGCGGGAATGTTGAAAGACGTGCCACTGCTTCTGGACATAACACGAGCAGTAGTAGAGTCCGTCAGCATACCAGTCACAGTGAAGACACGACTGGGATGGGATTGCGACGATTTGAAGACACCCAACAGACTGAGTGACCAACGACCATTCATCGTGGAGCTGGCGGAGAGACTGCAGGACTGCGGCATAAAGGCTTTGACATTACATGGCAGGACAAGGTCGCAAATGTATCAGGGAACGGCGGACTGGACTCTGATAGGTGAGGTTAAGAACAATCCGTACATGACCATCCCAATTATCGGCAACGGTGACATCACGTCAGCCGAAGATGCAAGAGAGGCTTTCACCAAATACCATGTGGATGCCGTCATGATTGGAAGAGCCACATTCGGACAGCCTTGGCTCTTCAAAGATGTAAGAGAATATCTTGATCACGGAAAACATGACGACAACATGACTCTGGACTGGAAATTGGAGACACTGAAGAAACAAATCAGAAAGTCAGTGGAATACAGTCTTAGGGAGGACAACGCTCTCAAAGAACGTAAGCGCACGGAGCTTGGAGGCATAATACACGTGAGACGTCATCTTGCCAACTCGCCTTTGTTCAAGGGAATACCCGACTTCAGGCAGACACGCATCAGCATTCTCAAGGCGGAGACACAAGAGGAACTGTTCAGACTGCTTGACGAGGCAAGGCAGAAAATTGAGGAGAGCGGACACACCGCATGAGATGTGTGGACTGGCAATAACAGGAAAAGAAAGTCGGTTGACTAAAAAAATCCACTCGTCAAGACCTTCCTTTCTTTTAATTTCTTATTTTTGCAAGACGAAAAGTACACATAAATATACATCATAAAAATATGGATTTATCTAATTTCTCACTTGAAGGTAAGAACGCATGGATTACAGGCGCTTCTTACGGTATCGGTTTCAACATCGCCAAGGCTTTTGTCCAGGCAGGTATTAAGAACATAATATTCAACGACATCAACGAGGCAGCTCTTCAGAGAGGACTCGACAACTACAAAGAGGCAGGCATCACAAACGTTAAGGGATACGTGTGTGACGTTACTGACGAGAACGCTGTCAAGGCTCTCGTTGACAAGATACATCAAGAGGTTGGTCAGATTGACATCTTGGTTAACAACGCTGGAATCATCAAGCGTATACCAATGCACGAGATGAAGAGAGCGGAGTTCCAGCAAGTCATCGATGTCGACCTCGTCGCTCCTTACATCGTCTCAGCAGCTGTGCTCCCAGAAATGATGGAGCGCAAAGAGGGTAAGATCATCAACATCTGCTCGATGATGTCAGAGCTTGGACGTGAGACAGTATCCGCTTACGCAGCAGCTAAGGGTGGTCTCAAGATGCTCACTCGTAACATCTGCTCTGAGTACGGAGAGTACAACATACAGTGTAACGGTATCGGCCCTGGCTATATCGCCACACCTCAGACTGCTCCACTCCGTGAGCGTCAGGCTGACGGCAGCAGACACCCATTCGACTCATTCATCTGCGCCAAGACTCCGGCTGGACGCTGGCTCGACCCAGCAGAGCTCGGTGGTCCTGCTGTGTTCCTCGCTTCTCACGCTTCAGATGCTGTCAATGGTCACGTATTGTATGTTGACGGTGGTATCTTGGCATACATCGGCAAGCAGCCTAAGTAATAGGAACATTACATATTATATAATAGTAAAGGGTGCCGTTTGGCACCCTTTACTACTATATATGACAAACTACGATTAAAAAAATATCAAATCGACGAGTCTGGTTAAGGTTTTACAAGTGAAATTTCTCGATACCCTGTCGTTGATGACAGAATGCGCGGAGTCAGGCAGAGTGCGGTACAGCTAAGCCAAGAACGTATCGTAGTGTTACTCGCTTATCAGCTCGCGCAAGCCGAGATGTCCGACCATCCCATGGAGAACGACTCTCGCCGCCTCTTAACATGGTGGAATAATGGACAATTTACATCGTCACCAAATTTCCTATGCTTATTTTTGTATAAATTTAAGATAACTTGCTGATAATCTTAAAACAAGGCATTTAAAAACCTTAGGTCTCTTTTTTAAAATTCTCAGGTTAGGATATAGTCTTCATACAGGTCTGAGAATTTAAAAATCCTAACCTGAACTTTTCAACGCCCTAACCTAAGATTTTCAACCGAAGAATAAGCTATGACAAAATACTTAAAAGCATTTTTTCGTTGCCAAGTGTCAACGAAAAAAGAGGAGTTTCGAACAACAAAAATTATGGGTGTGAATAGGAAATCCGGTTAACCAAGTAATAAATATGTAATGGTAACAAACCGTGATTCAGCGGCTTTTCATGTGGCCTCTCACAAGGTGGAGAACAGTCATAACGTCATTTTGCAAGTCATCGTCACTTGTATGGCGGCTACCTGATCAGTGCACTCTCGTAAAGAGACTTTTTCCTCGGTTTATACTTCATATAGTCACTGACAAACAGATTCCTCTGTCTTGATAAAATATCACTACACAAGAGATAATCTAAAGCGATGGTATTGTCAGGATTACTTGTCAGCAACTGAGTGAGGATGACGTAACAATCATCGCCGACGCGGATATCATCACAAGTGTTCAGATACTTACGTTTCTCTTCCAGTTCTCTACTTACCGTCACCGTGAGATGACCAGGCGTATGCTCCTCAGCCCACTTACGATAGACTATCGTTTTCTCAAGAATCCTCAGATATTTCATTGCAGCGCGCTCATCACCCTTCAGCAGGTTGATCTCCGCCAGCCTCTTCACCATTCTAACGTTTCTTCCGGAAGGAGAGAAGGTGTTGGCCATCAGTGCGGCTCGCTCCGCATACGTCATGTCGCCGAGAATGAAATACAACTCGTTAATCATCTTTATAGTATACAACTGCGCGGTCTCGTCTATATGAAAGAATGTGCCGAGAACGGGAGTACGCATAGACATCAGCCGGTCAGGCAGCATGCCCATCTTAGCAAGACTCAGACAATAGAAGAAACACTGTTCACTCGTCGTTTCCTCCTCATTTTTGTCAAACATCATTATCACTCTGTTATAGTTGCCGAAGTAATATTCGTTGTCATACATCAGTGTTTTCTCCCAAGTTCTCACATCATTCATGCTGACGAGCTTGAGCTGCGCCGGATACATCAGGCACTTATCTCTGTTCACATGATAGAAACGAGACATGACTATCAGTGTCACGAAGGTGAGCACGATACACAGCGATGAGCGGGAGACTGCAGTCGCCGACAGTCTTTTGTTCCTCACGCACTTGGTGACGTCACGAGCAATCATAATCGTCAACAGCAAGAACACGCCATTGCCGAACATCCATGCTGTGAGTACTATGAACAGAATGTCCATCAACAGACGGCACGTCAACGACCAACTCACAGTTTTCTTGCCTATCGGGTGATAAACGAATGCCATCATCACGCACGCACCCAGCAACGCCATAACGGCGCTGAGCTTGAAGTTCTCATACAGGTAGAGCCTGGCTACGGCAGTCACGAGACAAAGTGACAACGTCGGACTCGCCACACATTGCCGGAAAGAATATGAGTCATCGGCACATTGTCTCACACATTTAGCAAACACGACAGCAAGCAGCAGCAAAGATACGCTCACAATTGTCGCTCCGGCATACTCATAGTAATAAAACTGAGTGAGATAGTCGCCTGAGATACAAGCCATCCACGCCGGTTTGTCTAAATACGTCAGGAGATATTGTCTGTCGAGTAGAAACAACTGGTTTTGTTCCTCATGATAAAAGTGATATTTGAATGATGTGTTGAACCACAGAAAGCATGATACCGTCCAAAGTATCACACACACAGACATAATAATGGTGTAACGCTGCTTTTGTGTTATATTCATAATACAGATATTCTACTCGGTTATGTTGTTCATAGAAATGTGGCCTTCTGTGTCAGAAGACATACTATACAGAGGTGTCACAAGTCAGTACACGGAGTGTCTCGTTTCTGACAACCACACAAGCAGCGGTGGCGTATGCGTGGTTGTCAGAAAAAAATCACTGGTGTCACATGGTGATTCTTCTGGAGCCGTCCTCTTCCTCGACGATGGTAACACGCACCGTATCATCCGGCAGTAAGTCGTCAATCAGCTCTGGCCACTCCATGAAACACACGTTACCGCTGTAGACATAGTCCTCATAACCCATATCAAGAACCTCCTGTTCTTTCTTTATACGGTAAAAGTCGAAATGGAAAATAGGATTGCCGCGTCCATCCATATATTCATTGACAATGGCGAAGGTAGGAGAGTTGATGACGTCCTTCACTCCCAGTTCCTCACATACAGACTTTATGAATGTTGTCTTTCCTGCTCCCATCTTACCGTAAAAAGCAAATATCGTGTTGTCACCCATCGCTTTGACAAACTGGGCGGCAGCGTCTTTGATATTCTCAATGTCTTTAATTAATATCTCCATATCTGTTATTTTTTTGAGTCCGTGGTCTTCTGTCAGAAAACTCGTCAATCATTTATTATCTTAACGTCTATCCTCTTTTCTTGCTCTGCATGACAATCAGCGGTATCAGCATCTCCTCCATGCTTATTCCTCCGTGCTGAAACGTGTTCTTGAAATAGCTGACATAATAATTGTAGTTATTCGGATATGCGAAGAAGTCGTCATTCTGAGCGTAGATATATGTGGTGCTGATATTCGGAGAAGGCAGAAAGGCGTCTTTCGGGTTCTTCATCTCAAACACCTGTTTCTGGTTGTACGACAGGTTCTTACCGAGTTTATATCTGAGATTTGTGTTAGTGTTTCTGTCGCCAATGACTTTAATAGGATTATTGACACGTATGCTGCCATGATCTGTCGTGACGATTATCTTGGCATCCGTACGACTGAGTGCGGAGAACAACTCACGCACAGGTGAGTTATGAAACCACGATGCTGTGATACTCCTGTAAGCCTTCTCGTCGGATGCCAGCTCTCTCACCATCCTCGACTCCGTTCTGGCATGCGACAGCATATCGATGAAATTGACGACGAAGACATTCAGGTCATTATCCGCTATGCTCTTCATCTTATCCATAATCTTCTCGGAGTCATTAGCGTTATTGAGTTTGAAATAAGAGAACGTGTTCTTTCTTCTGAATCTCTCCAGCTGTGTCTTTATCAATGGCTCCTCGTTCATGTTTTTTCCATCCTCCTCATCCTCGTCCACCCACAGGTCAGGATACATAGTGGCAATCTGCTCAGGCATCAGTCCAGAGAATATTGCGTTTCTCGCATACTGAGTGGCTGTCGGCAGTATTGAGACATAAAGCTCCTCGTCAAACGAGAACTCGTCAGACAACTCATGGCTGAGTATACGCCATTGGTCATACCGGAAATTGTCAAACACAAAGAGGTACACTTTCTCTCCGTTGTTGAGTAAAGGAAAGACCTTGGACTTAAAGATGTCAGGAGACATCAAAGGACGTGTGTCCGGATTACGCATCCAGTCCATGTAGTTTCTCCTGATGAACTTAGCGAACCCGTTGTTCGCCTCATTCTTCTGCATCATGAGCATCTCGGACATGTCACTACTTGTATCCGCCAGCTCAAGCTCCCAGAACACAAGACGCTTATACACATCTTTCCAGTCGTCGATGCTATACGAGTCATTGATTTGCATGCCTAACTTTGAGAAGTTCTGCTGATAACTGGTGTTTGCCACCTCTTTCTCTATCTCATGCTTATGCAGGTGTTTTTTCAGTGTGAGCAGTATCTGTGACGGATTGACAGGCTTGATGAGGTAGTCAGCTATCTTCGATCCTATAGCCAAGTCCATGATATTCTCCTCCTCGCTCTTGGTCACCATGACGACAGGCAGAGTGGGGTTGTCATCCTTGAGTATGGACAATGTCTCCAAACCACTCAGGCCCGGCATGTTCTCATCCAGCAGGACGAGGTCGAATCTGCGCTCACGGCATGCCTCTATGGCGTCCTGTCCATTGCTGGCTGTTTCCACGTCATATCCTTTATTTCTCAGAAAGATGATGTGTGCTTTGAGCAGTTCAATCTCATCATCCACCCACAATAATGTTCCGTTCACGCTGTTATCGTTTTATTGTTATTACTGTTATCTCCTTCTCAATCTGCCCCCACATGAGAGTCATCGTCAGAATATGAAATTCTCTTCTTCCTCTTCTTCCTCGTAGTATTCTTCCTCCTGCTCATCATAGTTGATTATCTCATCCGTTGAGTCCAGAGTGTCATCATCAACCTGTAAGTGTCCTAGCCTGTCAAAATTCTCATCATAGAACTCGAAATAGTCTGCGAAGCTGAATCCTTTCATCAACAACTTAAGGTTTTCCTCAGAGATAATGAAACATTTCAGTCCGCCAAGCTTATATGCCATCTCCTCGTTGTTCATCAGTCGATGCAGGTAAATGTAAGCCTCATCATAATTGTTGAACGTACGGACCTGAAGCATGTCTATTCCGTCTCCCTTGTCAGTCGCTATATCGAAGTTCCTGACTGTGAAGTTGGTGAAATTGTACTTGGCGATTTCAAAAAGCAGTTGGTTCTCATCGACGCTGTCACGTTCATACGCTATGGCGAACACCCAGTCATTGTTCTTCTCTTTCGAGAAAGTGGTGTCAACGGCCAGACTGTCACCATCTTCTCCCACTCCATGTCTTCTCTCCCAAATTGAGCCCATATCAAATTTTCCACTGGCTAACAGACGTCCCTCCTTCAGTCCTTTCACATACATACCTGCCAGCTCACTTATGGTGCTCTTCGGATAATTCTCCACAATGTCTCTCATGGCGGAGAGAAATTCCTCTCTCTCTCCGAGTTCCAGTTTACTCATCGCTGTAATAAACAAGAATCTGGCTCTGTTGTCTCCGTTAGGGTACTCACGTGAGGCATATTCGTTTTTCTCGACTACAGACCGGAAGTTTCCCTGGCAGAAGTCATTATACGCCTCGGTGTAAATGGAGTCCTCAATATGTTTTCCGTATTTCCCTTTATAAAGGAACAGTGGGTCAGCTATAAGCTTTGCGTGCTCGTTCTGCGGATATTCGCTCAACAGTTTCTGTCTGTAGTCCTCGGCGGTCAGACTATCATTCATACGCGAATATAACTGAAACAGATTATAATACACCTCGTCCTTGCTCCCAAAATCAGGGAAGTCAGTTAAAATCCTGTTAAACGTACGTTTGGCAAGCGGCAGGTTCTCCATCTCATCCTTATATATAATAGCAGAGCCGTACAGACCATCCACCAACGAGCTGTTGGACTCGTCCATCTGCTCCTCAGTAAGAGGTATGTCCTTCAGGTAATATTCCACATTATGTGGGTCATTGGCCTTCTCTTCCTCTTTCTGTCGTTTCTTGTCAGCCTTCTTGTCCTTTGTGCTTGACTCAGCCTGCATATCTTTTCTCTGCGTACTGTCCGCACTCACGGAATCCGTTTGCTCTTCCGCATTATAGTCCGACAACACAGTGACATTGCTACGTCTCCAGTCATCCGCTAACTTTCTTTTCCCCCACTTATTGGCGAACTCTTTCTTTCCGGCTTCGACTGTCGTGGCGTTGTAGAAATACCAAACTGATTTCTGAGAGTTGTTGGCGTTAGTATTATTATTTACTCTTCCGTTATTTGTTTTATTGTTTCTCGTATTGGTAGACGCAGACTTAGCCGCCTCCTCAGACTCTGCCGCCTTTCTCTCCTCCTCTTTTTCTTTCTTCTTCAACTCCTCGATTATCTTCTCGATAACTTTCTCACGTTGCTGAGGTGACATCTTAGCGAGTCTTTGCAGACTGTCCTGAAGCTCCACGGCTGAGGCGTAAGGCAACAGGTCGTCAAGGATTTTGGAACGCTCATATATCTCGGCGTAATCATCCATATCCTTATCGAACAAGCTTAAAGCCTCAGAGTATGTCTTCTGACATTTCACGAATTTCTCGGTCTGCCAATATAACCTCGACAAGTGTAGCAACAACACGCCTTTCTCTATACCGTTCCTCGTGCTTTTCTCCACACCCGTCTCATAAGAATTGATGGCACCAATGGTATCGCCCATGCTCAGATAAACGTTACCGATTGCATAATACACCTGATCGAGATAGTCCTTGTTCTTCTCGCTCCTCGCCATGGACTGCAGGTAACGAATCTGCTTTAACTGTCCGTTAGTGATACATTCCGTCCGATGTATCCTGGCATTAAACTCAAGTTCATAAGCTGGATTACGCTTGATAACCTTGGAATAATACTTATAAGCACTGACATCATTACCAGTCCGATGGTATAACTGGCCTAAGAGGTAATAAATACGGGTCTTTTGTAATGAGCGTTTTTCTTTTTTTACCGCCAACAGCAGGTTGGGTATGGCCTCTTCATACTGTTTCTGACGAACAAAGATATTAGCCTCAACGGATGCCTTGAGTGACTTGAGATTTGTAGGAAAACTATCTCTCTCGGTCTTGTTTAACAGATCTTCCGAGTCGTAGTACCACTCAAGCTCCACATAACACTTAGCTTCGAGCAGACGTGCCTTGGCAATGATGTCCGGATTCGAAAAATATATATGTTGTATGTAAGCGAAAGTGGAAGCTGCTTCCATGTATTCACCTTTTCTGAACTGACTCTCTCCCAACAGGAACCATGCCTTGTAAAGAAATGTGTTGTATTCTTTCTGATTGAGCCATATCTTGTCTTTAGGTGTCTGCACCTTATTACCTTTCCACTCCGGTCTTTTTGTGATGGAGTGCTGCTTTATTGTCTTTTGACATTTCTCCACAGCTCTGTCGAAGTCTGACTTACCCAGCGTGACAGTAGTCTTATTACCTGTCATGTAGAAAGGTATGACGTCCGTGAAATTGTCCTTGTTACCCGTCTCCTGCGCCAATTCACCATCCTTAAAGGCCAACTGCCCGTTGTAGTACGTGTTGTAGTGTGCCTTAAAAGCTTGGACACGCCTGGTCATTGCCGTGTTTTTCTTTGTGGAGCACGACACAACGATGACCATCGTCATCACTAATGATAAAAACTTAACAAGAGTCCGCATACAATGAATAACGCAAGAAACAAATAATTATTATTCACGAACGACGTTCTCCGACAATCATGAACACCTCATCTCTCAACTCATCAGGCAATTCCACGGCTCTGAGCTGAAGACTCCTGACCCAACCTGCCACCTCATCTTCTTTCATCGTATATAAGACATCACGGAACTCGTCCACGTCCTTCTCCTGATACATTGACGGAGGCGTCCCCCTGAACCTGTCCAGCTCCTCATCATTATAATAAACAATGTCCTTGCTCACAGCGGCAAGCAGACTCTCCTTCTCACATGTCTCATGCTGACCGCAACACTCCATATCCTCCACTTGCTTTATACTCGGCAGCTCAGATATCTCACCATTCTCCAACATCTTCTTCAACTTTCTCTCTCTCTGCCATCCGGCGAGGAAAGCCACCAAACCAAGAACCACTATTGATAATACAAGAATCGTCATAACGCAAAACCAACTGATTTCAAATCATCCCAATAGCCAGGATAAGATTTGGACACAACTTGTGGATTATTAATATTTATCTCACCAAGACAGAGTGCACAAGGAGCAAAGGCCATAGCCATACGATGATCCTCATACGTGTCAATCGCAGGTGCCGCCTGGACGTCACACTTCTCGCCATTCCATGAAAGCTCAGAGTCGTTACTGTCCTGAATTAAGTAGCCAAGCTTCCTCAACTCACACTTCAAAGCCTCTATACGATCTGTCTCCTTTATCTTCAGACTCTGCAAACCAGTGAAGTGAAATGGTATACCTAACATACAACATGTAACTACGAACGTCTGAGCAAGATCGGGTATTTCAACAAAATCGTACTCAAGTTTGTCTGTTCTTCTCACACATTTTCTTAACGTCACGCCTGCGTCAGAGTAAGACGTCTCCACTCCAAGCTGTCCGAAAAGGTCAGCTACCTTAGAGTCACCCTGCATGCTTTTCTTATGTAATCCTGGTAGTGTTATCTCCACATCAGGGTCTTTTGTCAATGCTGTCATCTCGTACCAATAACTGGCAGCGCTCCAGTCACTCTCCACATAATACTGACGTTTTTTGTATGTCACAGGTCTAACCACGATGGAGTTTGATGTTTCCCATTTCACTTCGGCGCCAAACTCAGACATCAACGAGATGGTCATGTCGATATATGGTCTACTCACCACATTACCTTGAAGCACCAGTCGCAGTCCGTTACTCATCACCGGCGCTATCATAAGCAAAGCAGACACATACTGTGAGCTGACACTGCCTGACAGTTCAATGTCGCCACCTGGCAGTTTCTCATTGCCTGTGACACTTAAAGGAGGATAGCCTTCTTTCTCCACATACTTGACATCAGCGCCCAGCTGCCTCAATGCGTCAACAAGCACGGAAACAGGTCTGTTCTTCATTCTCTCCGTTCCCGTAATGACATATGTGCCCTTTGTGACTGCCAACAGAGCCGTGGAGAAACGCATAGCAGTACCAGCCGCTCCTATGTCTATAACATCAGGTCTGCGTGTAAGCCAATCAACCATCACACGTGTGTCATCACAGTCCGACAGATTCTGCGGCATCTCATCATTACCAGCCAACGAGTTAATAATCAAAGCGCGATTACAGATACTTTTTGACGATGGCAGTCTCACCTCTCCTTTAACACGCTGCGGCGCACTTACTTTTATCATATTATTCATATTTGACAAGCTTACATTACTTGAATAAATCATCCGACATGGTCACATTGGAAAGAAAGGCTCAAAGCACCTTGTCCGTCCACATAATCTCTGGAGTAGCCTCACTGTCAAAGTTGATAGGAAGCCATATGTGTAACGACTCACTCAAATGCTCCGGATTCCATATATCAGCCATAAAGATATACTTAGTCACAGTCTTTCCCTTATCATCGGTTTCAGGAACAGAAAGAATATACGTGCCTTGTCCTCCGAAGGTCTTAGACGCAGGGAAATCCTTATACGTAGCGTTAGCTCCCTTGAACGGCGACTTCACCTGTTTCCATGGTCCCCAGATCTTATCGCTCACGAACATTCTCGCCTCATTAGGAGCCCATCCGGTACATCCAGAACATATAAGCCAGTATTTACCGTCATGCCTCATGATTGTCGGAGCCTCATTCTGTCCACCTGGCGCAATCATGTTATACTTACCCGTGAAGTCAAGATAGTCATCCGTCAGCTCACTAACAAGAAGTGTGAGATTCTCCTGAGATGAGGTGATGTGGTAAGCCTTGCCTTTCTCATCGACATAGACCGTCATGTCCCTACTCATCTGCCCCCCTTCGAAATCTCTCCACAGATACATTCCCTTCTCCGTCTCTTTTCTCCACTCTGGAGTCCACCAGTCTTTCCATTTTCCTGCGTCAGTAGCCATGGCAGCCTTTCTGTCCGCCTTTTTCATATCGAAAGGCCATATACCGGCGTTAATACGAGTAGAACGGATAAAACGGAAAGGTCCCGTAGGGGTGTCACTCTCCGCAAAGGCCACACGAGCAGCCTCGTATCCACGACCTTTAAGTTCAAGGTGAAAAAGCATGACGAACTTATTCGTCTTCTTATTATATATGACCTTCGGACGCTCCATTATACATCCTGCCTCAATATCGCTGCCCTCCTCATTGCTGATAGACAAAGCCACTCCCTCATTGGTCCACGTCTTGAGGTCGTCACTGGAATACACACTGACGCCGACGGTCGTGGTGAATCCTACATAAGGACGATTCTCACCATACCAGTAGTATTTCCCGTTATACTTGATGACATTACCACCATGTGCGTTGATATGTTTACCAGAATTATCCATCCATAACTTTCCGTTAGTGAAAGCATGAAGATAGGTTGCGAACATCACTTGTAGCAAAATCAGAAGCAAAGCACCTCTGCGGCAAATCGAAAAAAGACTCATATATAATTGTTTGTATTAATAAAATCAGTTTTTCTCCCAAAAAGACGGGGTGAAGAGTATTATTATCGGGAATATCTCCAGACGTCCGATAAGCATCAAGAACGAACAGATCCACTTAGCCACTGGTGAGAGAATCATCCATGAGTGAGCTGGACCGTAATAACCCATTCCTGGTCCCACATTACTTATGCTTGACAAGGCAAGTCCGAAAGCCTCATAATAGTCGAAATGAGGATGTTCCGGATTAGGAGTCACTCCACAAATAGCAAGAAGGAAAGCGCCTCCGAAAAGCCCCAACACGAAGAGCGTGATAAATCCGAGAAGAGTCTGAACAACAGAATGAGGCACGATAGTGTTATTAAGCCTCACCGGTATCACGGCACGAGGGTGCAGTATACGAACAAACTCATTCTTCAACACACGATAAATAATAGATATTCTCGCACACTTAAATCCGCCGCTGGTGCTGCCCGAACTGGCACCGACGAACATCACGAACAAAAGAATCGGCATCAACTGTACAGGCCACAGAGTATAGTCGCACGTGGCGAGTCCCGTAGTGGTCTGTAGAGAGACGACGGTAAATATTGATTCTCTGAATGACAACTCAATGTCGGAGAAATTATTGTTAATACAAAGTGAAATAGTACATATCAACGTGGCAGACAATACTATTGAGTAGTAGCAACGAACCTCAGCGTCACAAAAGAAGTGCTTCAGCTTACCTTTGAGAATCGTTAAATATATCAGTGTGTAATTAATTCCTGACACAAACATGAAAAAGGTCAGCACATACTCTATTGACGCAGAGTTACCGAACACCTCATGTAACATCTCAGAGTGAGTGCCGTATCCACCTGTTGCCGTCGTACACATGGAGTAGTTCACAGCGTCGAACACATCCATGCCACACAATACCAGAGAGGCGACGCACAGCAAAGTGAGCATGAGATAGATCGAGCCTATCCACTTTGCCGCCACACTTATTCTCGGATGCACCTTGTCATGAAGCGGGCCTGTCGACTCGCAGGCGAACAGTTTTACCTCACCCACTCCGAAGGCTGGCAATATGGCGATAGTGAAGAACACGATTCCTATACCTCCTATCCATTGTGTCACACTTCTCCAGAACAACAGACTGTGAGGGACTTCACTTATGTTATCGATGACCGTGGCACCCGTCGACGTGAAACCTGACATTGTCTCGAAGAAAGCACTCGCCATGTCAGGCAAAGTCCCAGACACCAAGAACGGCACCATACCTATCATAGTAAAGATGACCCATACTATTGACACCACGACATAACCATCCTTACGCCCCATGTTTGAGCCTGCCTTACATCCATAAATCAGGCATAACACGCCAAACACAACAGCTGCGGCTATGGGCGGTCCGAAAGAGTTTAACCCCTCATCATAGATGAACGCCACGATCTGACACAAGACCATCAGACCCGCTTCTATGAAAAGAAGCATTCCTGTTATCTTAGATATGAGACGCCAATTAATCATTTCCTTTTACGATAAAAATATGACTTACCACAATTATAGCCAAGAGTCACGCGAGGCACTTCACTGGTCTTCAAAGAACACATCAAGACACCGGCACGACAGTATCCGGATAAACTACGAAAATATCATCTGAACCACTTATCCAATTTCTTCAGAGTATTACCAATACAGAAGACCACGACCTTGTCGCCAGCCTGCAACTGTGTCGTTCCAGACACCAGCATACTCTTGCCGTCACGTATCATACCACCTATGTTCACACCTCTCGGCAGACTGAGCTGCATAATAGGATACTGTGTCACCTTTGACTTCTCCTTCACGATAAACTCCGCCACATCAGCGTCAGCCACCGTAAGCATCTTCACATTATCCACATCACCCTGAAGCAACATCCTATATATGTGACTTGCGGCTATGACCTTCTTATTTATTATAGTACCTACATCAAGATTCTCAGCCATGTCAAAGTAATCGATATTCTCGACCTGAGCTATCGTCTTACGCACGCCTTTCCTTCTTGCCGCCACACATGCCAATATATTCTGCTCATCATTATCTGTCAGTGAGAAGAACGCCTCGAGATGATTGAATCCCTCATCATTAAGCAAATCCATGTCGTACCCCTCACCATTGATGATGAGAGTGCGGTCTTTAGTCAGGGCACCCAGCTCCTGACAACGTTCCACATCAGGCTCTATAATCTTAAGCGAATAAGAGTCGGGCAATGCCCAGTCGGCTCTGACAGCCAGCTTAGAGCCTCCGATAATAACGGTGTGCTCCGTATCCGGATAGTCCTCTTTTCCCGATAATTTCTTGATGATACTAATTCCTTCTTTCGTAGTCATGAAGAAAACGAGGTCTCTCGGCAATATCTTCTCATCACCATAAGGCACCACGGTCTCTCCATTACGTTTGATGGCGACGACATGAAAGAAGTGTCCATGTACTATACCAATCTGTTTCAGTGTGTGTCCGACAAGAATATTATTCGTGTTCTCTATCTCATTGTCAGACCTGGGATTTGACTCGTGCATCATCACACTCAGCAGAACCATGTCACCATTGTTGAACTCCCACATCTGACGTACCCAGCTGTATTTGGAGCTACTTGCTATATCCTGTGCGGCGAGCAGCTCCGGATAAATCAGGGACTCGATTCCCATGTTACGGAAAAGAGTCAGGTTCTCTGGTTTCATATACTCATAGTTGTCCACTCGCGCCACGGTACGTTTGGCACCCAGTTGTTTGGCGAGCATACAACACGTGAGATTCTCGCTTTCGTGTGGTGTCACGGCAATAAACAAGTCTGCGTCATCCACATCAGCGCTTTTCAGCGCTTTTATCGACGTCGGTGACTTGGGCAAAGTCATGATATCAAGCTCAGTATTGAGTTTACTGAGCTTGTCAACATCACTGTCCATCAGCGTCACGTCCATGTTATCCTTAGACAACAGACGAGCCAAATGTGTGCCCACGGCACCTGCACCCGCAATGATAATCTTCACTTTATACTTAATTTACTGAAACGGCGATTATTTACTCAATGTCTCAGACATCAGTCTTGAGAGACTCTCGGCATCCATGCCAACTATTCCATACAACTCCTTGACGGTTCCGTGCTCCACAAACTTGTCAGGTACGCCGACACGACGCACGGACACGTCATATCCGTTATCCGACATAAATTCCAACACGGCGTCACCCAAGCCACCACAGATCACACCATCCTCAACGGTGATGACATGTTTGAATTTTCTTCCCACCTCATGGAGTATCTCTGTATCAATAGGTTTGAGAAAACGCATATCATAATGAGCCACGGACAACGAACGTCCGTCAGTGTTACACATATCTATGGCTTTTGACACCTCAGTGCCTATAGGGCCAAAGGACAACACCGCCAAGTCGTCTCCATCTCTCAGCACACGTCCTTTTCCCACTTCAACCTCCTCAAAGTCCTTTCTCCACTCCACGACCGACCCTCGTCCTCTCGGATAACGTATGACGAACGTGCCTTTATCCGGGAGCTGAGCTGTATACATAAGGTTGCGGAGTTCTATCTCATTCAAAGGAGAAGACACAGTGATGTCAGGTATAGGACGGAGATATGCCAGGTCGAACACACCATGATGCGTAGGTCCATCCTCGCCAACCAGTCCTGCCCTGTCAAGGCATAACACCATATTCAGCCTCATCGACGCCACGTCATGTATGAGGTTGTCATACGCCCTTTGCATGAATGACGAGTAGATATTACAGAAAGGTAACAGTCCATCCTTAGCCATACCACCTGAGAACGTCACGGCATGTCCCTCTGCTATGCCCACGTCGAAGGTACGCCCCGGCATCGCTTTCATCATTATGTTCATGGAACAGCCAGTCGGCATGGCGGGAGTGACACCTACTATCTTGTCATTCTTGGTGGCAAGCTCCAGCAGTGTCTCTCCAAAGACATCTTGGAATCGAGGCGGAATAGCCTCCGTAGTCTTAGGGCAAAGACGCTCACCCGACTCGAAGTCGAACTTGCCGGGTGCGTGCCATACCGTGGCATTCTTCTCGGCAGGAGCATACCCCTTACCCTTCTTCGTGTTGATATGCAGAATCTTTGGTCCTTTCATGTCTTTGATTATGGTCAGCACACGCACTAGTTCCTCCACGTCGTGTCCGTCCATAGGACCAAAGTACCTGATGTCCATTCCCTCAAAGATATTCTGCTGACGAGTGAGCACGGACTTCAAGCTGTTATTAAATCTTATGAGTCCTTTTCTTCTCCTCTCATTGAGCACTCCCCAGTCTGTCAGCTTACGGGATATAGTATATCTCAGATTATTGTAGGTGTCATTAGTGGTCAACTGCAACAAATACTTCCTCATACCACCCACACTATTATCAATAGACATATGATTGTCATTGATGATGATAAGCATGTCATTAGGAGTGGACGAGACATTATTGATGCCCTCAAAGGCAAGACCGCCACTCATGGAGCCATCACCAATAACAGCCACCACCTTTCGTTTTTCCTTGTTCAGCTTGGCTGCCACAGCCATTCCTAATCCGGCAGATATGGAGTTTGAGGCGTGTCCACAACAAAACGTGTCGTACTCACTCTCATCAGGATGCGGAAAAGGTTTCAATCCGTGTAACTTTCTATTGGTGGCGAACCGTTCCCTTCTTCCCGTGAGAATCTTATGTCCATAAGCTTGATGTCCGACATCCCACACGATTCTGTCGTAAGGAGTATTGAAGACATAATGAAGAGCCACGGTCAACTCCACAACACCCAGACTGGATGCCAGATGTCCAGGGTTAACAGATAATTCCTTAATAATGTCTCTCCTTAATTCCTGACACACCTCTGGCAAATCACTGACAGGCAAATGCCGCAAATCATCCGGATAGTTTATTTTTGATAAAAACTTATATTCGTTATTCTCTGCCATTTCTTCTATATAATGATGGACCGAAACCACCCCATTTTAAACGGCAAAGTTATATATTTATAAAGAGAATGCAAAATAAATAATCATTTTTGGAATTTTTATCCTGATTACTTGTCGTCGTCGCCTCTATCTAACTCTTCTTGATTAATAGTTTTTATCAGCCTTTTTCCATACATACGCAACATGTATATAATAGGTGTAGTCGTTTAACGACTCAGTATAGACCACAAAGGTGTCAGTATCCACTAATGGAGATATGCGTTGATAGACTCATCATGACATGACTGGCTGAGCATGTCGACATCCACACAAAAAACGTCATAAACGGTCAATCTCTCTGTCAACTGTACTCTGGCTCTTGTACTTCGACTTTGACTGATGGAACTTATACCTGACGGTTATAGAACAGCAACGGCTGTCGTACGAGTTGAAATTGTCGATAGTCATGCCCTGGAAGTTGAGCAGAAACCGTCACATCTTCCGCAGAACAGGTCGTCATCCTCGATCTTCACGCTGAGGTTACCATTCATAAACGTCTTGGTTAGCGCAACCATATCCTTGTTCTCATCCATATTCTGATAGTTACCCTTTCTTTGATAGGCGAATGACACATAGGCATCACAAAGCATTGTCTGGAATGGTATGGATGACTAAAACAGCATTCTTTGCCCGCTCGCCATATTTCTCGATGTATAGACCTTTGGCATCCTTATATACATAAATATCTTCGACAAACTGCTAATGGATGTAATCAACCCGAGTCAACCAAAATCAGGATAAGGCAGCAGTTATAAGTCAGTAAACACATGGTGAAATAATGGACAATTTATGGTGTGACGAAATTTCCTATGCCCATTTTTTATCAAAAATAGGTTAACTTATTGATAATGTTAAAACAAAGCATTTAAAAACCTTATGTCTCTTTTTTTAAAATCTCAGGTTAGGATGTAGTCTATACGCAGGTCTGATAATTTAAAAATCCTAACCTGAACTTTTCATCATCCTAACCTGAGATTTTCAAAAGCCGAATAAGACACGGGAAAATTCCGGAAGTCATTTTCTCGTTGCCTTGTGTCAACGGAAAAAGAGGAGTTTCGGACAGCAAAAATTGGGGGTGCGGATAGGAAATCTGGTTAGTCTTACGAAAGAGATGTTTTATTTCTTTTTTAATCTCTCATCGTTTCAATCCACAATATCCGTCACTACGAATGGGGACTGTCGCCACACATGCTTGTTATAATTATGAGGTCTGTTATCATCCATTTCACGCATACGATTGAGAGTACACTCGTTGGTAAGCGTGAGGAATGTAGTTTATCCGTAATTTCTTGTGCTTTTAATTGTTTTTTATGAACTTCGCGAGCAGTCCCTGTCTCTCATCGGGAGACAAGGATTTTCATACGGACATGACATCTGGATAACAATGGAAAAGAAAGATATGAAGGTAAAAATGAAAGACTTATTGCTATTCGCATCGTTGGCTTGTCATCTTAGCACGAACGCACAAGAATACCAGCTGGTGTGGTCGGACGAGTTTGACGGTAACGGAGTGCTGGACGAGAACAAATGGACCTACGAGGAGGGCTTTGTCAGAAACCATGAGGACCAATGGTATCAGAAGGAGAACGCATACAGACAAAATGGTATGCTGGTGATTGAGTGTGACAAGCTGGACACATTACGACTCAACCCCTGGTATGATGAGAACAGCGACGCATGGAACAAAAGACGTAAGCACATCAGATATACTTCGGCTTGCGTGACGACAAAGGACCGCTTCAGCTTCACTTACGGACGTATGGAGGTCAAGGCAAGGATACCTGTGGCTTATGGCGCATGGCCAGCGATATGGACTCTCGGCAACCAACGTGAGTGGCCATCGTGTGGAGAAATAGACGTCATGGAGTATTATCGTATTGACAATGTGAGTCATGTACTCGCCAACGTGGCATGGGGCAACGACAAGAGATGGAATGCCGTATGGAATTCCGTCAAGACTCCTTATCAGCATTTCCTGGACAAAGACAGTTTTTGGCACAGCAGTTTCCACGTATGGAGGCTGGACTGGGACAAGGACGCTATACGTATATATTTGGACGATGATCTACTCAACGAGACTCCGGTCAAGTCAACCGTCAACGGAAGTATAGGTGACAATGTCAGTCCTTTCAACTTTCCACAGTATATCTTGTTAAACCTCGCTCTTGGTGGTGATAACGGAGGCAGGATTGACGACAAAGCTTTTCCGATGAGATACGAGATTGACTACGTTAGGGTTTGGCAGAGGAAGTGAGCATAAAAAAATTCGTGATGGTCATTTACCATCACGAATTTTTATTTTAATGTCAGTGACCGTGATGCCTTCGTCAAGCATACTCAATAAGACTTTATCACCTCGGGTAGGTATCTTCACACGCCTCACGGCTCTGTTTCTCAACACGTTCTGTTTCCATTCCTCACCATGATACTTACTCTGGAACTCCGCTACGACTCCTGCGCACCCGTCTGACGATATGCTCATGGCCATCCTGTCACCATACACGGGAAACGTAGGCAATGCACTTATCTCAAGGGTTACACTGTCATTGACCACTGCGTCCTTAGGCAGTTTGAACAACAGGTCACCATTGTCTGTCGTCTTACATCTCGACATGACTGACAACAATTTCTCTGTAGGAGCAGGATAAGTGAGTAACGTGTCCACCTTATCGAAAACAGGTAAATTTCTCGGTGACATATCCATCATGCCCTGCCATTTGCACTTTCCGTCATATCCTTTATTATACAATTCTGTCAGCACCACGATAGAGTCGTAGGACTCGGAGCTACGCTCAGGACAAAGGAACTTGAAATTCATCTGGGCAGCGGCTTGAACAGGGTACTTCACAAGCTGATAATAAGCGAACTTACGGTCGGATGGTATACGGGCGTCTATCTTCTCCGCCTCATCCGACAATCTCTGGTATGCCTCGACACGTCGGCGCACATCCTCACTGTTCCATCCTGGTATGGTACGATGCTTAGCCCACCACTGTCTGTCACTCTCATAGACACGTGTGTTGGCCATGAACTCAGGACGTCGCTCGAAAGCAAGCGCATACCACTCATTCATCATCCTGACTATGTTGTCGGCATTGCAGTCTCCAAACTCACGGGCGTAAAAGGAGCGCATCATGTCTTCCACCTCGTCTTTCTTGTCAGTGAATCCGTCCCAGGCGAGACTCATCCACTCCTCAATAAGGAACTCCGCCGGTTTGATGTCACCCACATTCAACACCCACACCTGCTGTACACCTCGTCTGTAGGCTTCTCTCATCTGATGGTACATCAGTCTCGGCGAGAAAGAGCCAAGCCATAAATAGTCTTGTGGCGCACCCCAGTAACTAACATGATAGTACAGTCCGTTTCCACCTTTCCTCGCTCTTTCTGTCGAGTCAGGATAATGTCTGATATATCCGTAGTTGTCATCGGTCCACATGAGTGTGACGTCTTCCGGGACATGAAGACCGTTCTTATATATGTCAAGCACTTCCTTGTATGGCACGAACAGCTGTTTGCCGTCAGCCATGCCGGGCTTGGTGTTCTCGAACATCTCTCTCTGGTCATTGATGACTTTCTGAAGTGTTCGCACTTTCTCGTCCATGGTCTTCACTCCTTGCATGGCTCCGTCGTGCACACCTCGCATTCCTATCGTATATAGTATCTCCTGATTCTTGACCTCATCCAGTCGTTCCTGCCAGAACTTACGCACTCCAACCTCATTGCTCACATAATTATAGTCGCCCGTTCCTCGCAAGCCCCACTCCGCAGCGGCAGAACAAGCCATAGGCTCACAATGACTTCCGCCAATGTATATACCGTATTTGGCAGCTACCTCTCTGTTGCCTTCTGTCAGGAAGAACGGTTGGGTACACTCGTGCATAGGAGGCCAATAGTAATTGGCTCTGAGACGGAGAAGCAACTGGAATATCTTCTCCGTGGTCTCGGGTCCCACGGCTCCTTTTATGCGTCCTTGCCTTATGGTCCACGCACCTGGCTCTCGTCTGGTCGACCAAGGTATCATACCCCAGTCCTCATCGTTGATGAAGATTCCGCGGTAGGCCACAGCGGGACTCTCTGTCCGCCTGTAACCGTCACGCAGGGACAGTGACTTGATCTTACGGACTTGACAGTCTGCCCACCACTCCCATGGACTCACACCTGCCAGTCGTGATAACTCTAATAATCCATATGCCATGCCGTGAGCGTCGGACGCCTTGACGTATAGTCGGCCCCGTCTCACACATAACTCAAAGGACTCTCGTGACAATGTCGTATCGTAAGAGCATACCACATCGGCATCTTTCACATCATCACACTGAGTCATCTCAGCGTCTAACGCCTTGACTAAGTCCGCCCTCACCATCTCCATCGCAGTGTGTACCACAGGACTCTCAGTTTTCTTGACGTAAATATTTACAGACTGTCCATGACTTATCCTAAACTTCTGAGCCACGCATATCTGAGAAAGAAATATAAATAATATCAGTATGGTTTTACGATTACACATAAAGTATACGAGTTTATGTTATCTGTTGATTTGTATTAGAAAAAAAATGGACTCGACGTTTCACAACGGCAAGTCCCCACAATAAATTAACCTGAATTCTTTTGAAAACGAAAGTTAAAAATTAACCTCTGCAAATATAGTGTATATTTTCAAAACACGCAAAACTATTGAGGTATTTTATTCGTCTACAATGTTTTTATATTGGTCTAAACAAAAAAACGAGTGCCACAGCGTTGGCTGTGACACTCGTAGGTTTTTGTTATTGTCTATTATGATTTAAGACTATTACTTGACTTCCCAAATATCATTAGTCTCAAGAAGCTCTGAGAAATTGTGATACTTCTTCATTGACTTAACTTCCTCTATCTGGGCTGTCACACTGTCATCGTAAGTTGGAGCGTCAACGTCACGGATGACACCGAGAGCAACAGGGAAACCGTCACCGTTACCCATGAGGGCCAACTTCAGTTGAAGGGTGTTGTCCTCACAGTGAGCGTCATGAACAAGAATATCTTTCTCTGTCACACCGTTCTCACCTATCTTGACAATCTTAAGTCCGAAACCTTCCTGCATCAATCCGTACTCGTTGTTCTCACCAAACAACAATGGCTCGCCATGTTTACAGTAGATAGCGTTCTTAGCGCGCTCCTCTTTTGAGTAAACAGCATCATGAGTACCGTTATTGAAAATCACACAGTTCTGTAAGATCTCACAAACGGCAGCTCCCTTATGATTGTATGCCGCCTTGAGAATATCCACTGTGCCGGCTGCGTCTGTGGCCACGGCGCGAGCAAAGAAATGTCCGCGCGCTCCGAAGCACAACTCAGCTGGACGGAACGGATCCTCAACAGTACCATAAGGCGATGACTTACTGACAAATCCACGTGGGGAAGTAGGTGAATACTGTCCTTTAGTGAGTCCGTAAATACGGTTGTTGAGAAGTATCATGTTGAGATTGATATTTCTTCTGTTGGCATGGATGAAGTGATTACCACCAATCGCCAGTCCGTCTCCGTCACCACTCACCTGCCAAACAGCAAGGTCAGGGTTAGTAACCTTACATCCTGTGGCGATGGCAGCGGCACGACCATGAATCGTGTTCATACCATACGTCGCCATATAGTGTGGAAGACGTGATGAGCAACCAATACCGGAAATCACCGCAGTGTTCCAAGGAGCAACGCCAATCTCCGCCATAGCCTTGTGCAAAGAGGCAAGGAAAAAATGATCTCCACATCCAGGACACCAACGTGGCTGTCCCTTCTTAAATTCTTGAGCTGTATATGCCATAATTAATGTCCTTTTTATTTGTTAATGATTTCCTCGAATGCCTCAACAAGCTCTGATACCACAAACGGCTGTCCCTTAACCTGATTGAACTGATAAGGCACGAAACCGTCAACTTTCATACGAAGCCATCCGGCAAGCTGTCCCATGTTCTGCTCAGCAACAACAACCTTCTTGTACTTCTTGAGCACATCTGACGTGTTTGCTGGCAGCGGGTTGATATACTTGAAGTGAGCAAGAGCCACTTTCTTTCCCTTGGAGCGCATCTCATCCATCGCTGCATGAAGGTGACCGTATGTTCCACCAAATCCTACTATGAGAAGTTCAGCATCATCAGCGTCACCAAGTACCTCAAGGTCCGGAACCTGAATCTTGTCAATCTTTGCCTGGCGCAGACGTGTCATCAGGTCATGATTCTCAGGATCTGTTGAGATGGCTCCCGTCTTGTTGTCTTTTTCCAATCCACCCAAGATATGCTGGAAGCCCTCACGACCAGGTACTGCCCAGTAACGTGTACCATTCTCAGCACGCATGTATGGAGTCCATGTGCCTTTCAACTCCTCTGGCACATAAGGAGGATTTATCTCTGGATATTCAGCAAGGTTAGGCAATTTGAACGCTGCTGAACCGTTTGCGATGTAAGCGTCTGTCATGAGTATGACCGGAGTCATGTGCTCAAGCGCCATCTTTGAAGCCGCAAACGCCGCGTCGAAACAGTCTGTAGGACTTGTAGCGGCAATGACTGGCATTGGACTCTCTCCGTTACGTCCAAACAAGGCCTGAAGAAGGTCTGTCTGCTCTGACTTCGTCGGCAGACCCGTGGCAGGACCTCCACGCTGTACATCAAGAACGACAAGCGGAAGCTCCATAATCACTGCGAGGTTCATAGCCTCAGATTTAAGACAGATACCAGGACCAGATGTTGAAGTCACAGCAAGAGCACCTGCGAAAGCGGCACCTACTGACGAAGCACAACCTGCTATCTCATCCTCACACTGCACTGTGGTTACTCCTAACGACTTGTGCTTTGACAACTCATGTAACACATCTGTAGCTGGAGTGATAGGATAAGACCCAAGGTAAAGCTTAAGACCCGCCTTCTCAGCGGCTGCTATAAATCCATATGCTGTGGCCTTGTTACCTGTGATGTCCATGTAACGTCCAGGAACCTTATTCTTTGTCTCTATACGATAAACATTAGACACACTTGAGTGTGTGTTATGTCCGTAGTCATAACCAGCCTGTATAACCTTGATGTTTGCCTCAGCCACACCTGCCTTCTTCGCAAACTTCTCCTTAAGGAAATTATATGCGATGTCCAGATCACGGTCGAACAACCAACAAACAAGACCAAGGGCGAACATGTTACGACATTTCATTATCGCCTTCGTATCCATACCTGTGTCCGCAAGACAATCCTTGACCATCTGAGATATAGGACACGCAATCACACGGTCCGGGTCAATACCCATCTCACCCAAATAATCCTCTGTCTGGAAATTTGCCTTCTTCAAATCAGACGCCTTGAAAGCATCAGTGTCGATTATTATGGCAGCACCCGGCTTGGCATACTTGTACTGAGTCTTCAGAGCCGCCGCATTCATTGCGACAAGAACATCACACTTATCACCTGGTGTGTAAACCTGCTCAGCTCCAATGTGAACCTGAAAACCAGATACACCAGTCAAAGAACCCTGCGGGGCGCGAATATCTGCCGGATAGTCAGGAAAAGTACTTATACTGTTACCTACGGTAGCTGACACCGTAGAGAATATATTGCCGGCAAGCTGCATACCGTCACCAGAGTCACCAGAGAAGCGAACCGCAACATCGGACAACTCCTTTACTTCCAATTTTTCTGCCATATTACTTTATTTAGATTTCTCTTTACTCAATTTCATAACAAATAAAAAGCAACAAGTCCTATGCCACCTTTTTTACCTTCAAAAAATGTTAGTGCAAAGGTCTTAATATTTAAGCAAATAACAAAATATATAACCTGAAAATTATAATTATATTACAAAAATATCAGAATTTACATCAATTTGTCGCAAAATCACACAAAATGCATAATGTTTTGTTACATTATAAGTTTTCGAGCGAACTCCCAGATGACTATACCTGCTGTGATACTCACATTAAGTGAGTGTTTCGTTCCAAACTGAGGTATCTCAATACAATCATCCGATGCTGTAACGACATCTTGACGAACTCCCTTCACCTCATTGCCTAAAATAATAGCGTAACCAGAATATTTATTGCCTGCTTCAGAAAATGGGGTAAGCGTCAAATTCTGTAATTTTGTACTGCCCTCACACTGCTCAATACTATAGACGAAATATCCTCGATTCTTCAATTCCTCAACAGCTGACATCGTGTCCTTGAAATAACGGTAATCTACGGTTTCTTCTGCTCCCAACGCCGTCTTGTGAATCTCCGGGTTAGGAGGACAAGCAGTAATACCACATAAGTATATTGACTGAACACGGAAAGCGTCCGCAGTACGGAAGACACTTCCCACATTGTACATAGACCTTACATCGTCAAGGACGACTACTAATGGTATTTTCTCAGATGTCTTAAACTCATCAACACTGAGCCTACCCATTTCTGTTATCATTAATTTTCTCATATCAGACGCAAAGTTATACAATTGTTTACTATTAAGCAAACAACATGGTAGTTTAACACTAAGAGTGTTAACTCACTGATACAAGAAAAAAGTAAAAAACATGTTAACTAATGAAGCATAAATGGAAATCTAATAAGACACGTTAAGATAGACAAAATGTGCATGACAAGATAGGAATGACTTCACACAAAATGTGTAAATTGTATCTACAAATACAGCAGCACGAACACAACAAGAATGGTAAAAACACGTTTTTTACAGAAGATGGAAGGATTTATAATAAGATATTAAAGATAAATGAACAATTAGAGAGCGTAGCCGTACGACGTACCGCAGCGCTTAGCCGTTATCACTTGTGACACCGTATTATCTCGCGTGACGCGTATGCACAAAAAAAAGCCTCCGGAGAAAAACTCTCCGGAGACTCTCAAAAAGGCGGCGACCTACTCTCCCACATTGCGGTGCAGTACCATCGGCGCGCTCGGGCTTAACTTCTCTGTTCGGGATGGGAAGAGGTGGAGCCCCGAGGCTGAAACCACCAGATTATATCGTTTGTCGCTTATCGGCAGTATGGAGGAAGAGAAATAACGAGACCGCGTCCAACGTATCAGTCCGCCCCCCGAGGGGGGCCACGGCAAAGCCGGCGGGCAATTAGTAATGCTCGGCTTTGATGTCACCATCTTTACACCTGCATCCTATCAACGTCGTAGTCTGCGACGACCCTGTGAGAACTAATCTTGCGGCCGGCTTCGCGCTTAGATGCCTTCAGCGCTTATCCGATCCCGACTTAGATACCCAGCGGTGCACCTGGCGGCACAGCTGGCAGACCAGAGGTCAGTCCGGCACGGTCCTCTCGTACTAGTGCCAGAGCCGCGCAATTCTCATGCGCCCACGATAGATAGAGACCGAACTGTCTCACGACGTTCTGAACCCAGCTCGC
>CALCEL010000026.1 GCA_937900485.1 uncultured Prevotellaceae bacterium | reverse complement strand
AATCAGTCATTGTGTTTTGCAAATTCTCGCTATGCGTATGCGTGAACGGGAAAGGGGGCTTTATGAGGGACGACTATGTAATATTAACTGCCACTTTCCACTTCGTAAACATCATGTTTATGAGTGGGAAGTGGCACTTTCTTTTTGAGTTAAAAACTTAGCTGAGAAAGAGAGAATCCTATAAAGGAAGTCTGGAAGATGACGAACACATCTAAGTTCCTTCAGTAACCATCCAGGATTTTTGGAAGTCGCCGTCGCACATATTTGGCACAATACAATAGGCAAGCCCTAATCAAGAATGTCAAAAAAAAACGTGACACCCATAAGAGAGTCACGTTTCTTTATCACCTTCAGGCAACGGAGAGTTCCATCACGATATGCGCTCATTATCAATCATCATGAGAACACCAAAGACCCGTCCTCGCCATTCATGTATAATTTGTGGAGCTGGAGGGGATTGAACCCTCGTCCAAACAAGGAGAATATAAACTTTCTACATGCTTATTTCAGACTTCGATTTTCGTGAGGCAGCAAGACCTGAACCACCAACTGCGACCTTATCCTCAAGAAGATTCATCAGACACACGAGGCTATGCCTGACTATCTCCGATTTTGCTGCACCGTGAATCTGGACGCTTCGGAGCGTTAGCTTCCAGTACGATGTCCCGTTTCCTCGCCTGGCAAGGAAATAAAGTTAATCTACTATACTTCGATTAAGCTGCGAGAGCGTAATTGTTTTCGCCAATTAATCTTTTGATGACTATGATTTAAGTGAGGATCAACGACTCACTGCATGCTTATTCACACCCTCATCTCGCTGTCAAATCCAGTCAGCCCCATATCTCACATCACGGCTGTCAGCATAATCACACGACACGCAGATGCTGCCCGTCTCTCGCCTCGACAGACGATAAAGACACGCAAATATACGACAAAAAAAATCCCCGGCACTAAAAACCGGGGATTTTTTGTCACACGAACGAAAACTTTTCTCTTTTCGTGACGTGTCTAACGTCACTTATCACTTACGGTGCTGTCTGCCATACGCTGAGCGCATACGCAACGGTCTCACCTTTTTCAGCATCTTGGCTCCGTATAGAGGCCAGAGAGGCACTTTACGTACATTGGTCCTCACGCGAGGTATATCGAGCAGCAGGAACAACATAGTGGCAAAGCCGGACAGCCACACCACGACGCCATACGACTGTTTAAGTCCCACAGCCATCATGCTCCTGAGGTAATAGCTCTCCATGAAGTCACCGAAGTCGAAATGTCCCATGTCGAGATGTGTCAACGTGAGCTGCATGCCATATCTTGACATGTCATCATTCAGGAATGTCATGAACACTTTAGTATAGAAGGCATAGCCAAGCGCTCCAGCCAGGTACATGTGGAAGATGTTGAACACGAACAGTCCCATGAAGAAATGCTCCAGGTCAGGTATGGACTCGTCGAGCGACCACATCAGCGTGGCGGCAAGGATGGCGTAGGCGCATCCGCGGAAGACCACAGGCAGTCTGAACTGCTCTATGTTGATGTTCACGTCCATCCTGAAGTACATCAACACGGCATACATGAAGATACAGCCGAAGCCGATGGCGAAGAGCTTCCACACCTTCCATTTCATGACCTTGAGCCACAGCAGGTCTATGGCGACGCCGATGTACACGCCAATGAGAGACCAGATGAGGACATCCTCTTTAGTGTGCTCCTCAAGCTTATAGACCTCGGCATACATAATCTCCTCAAGGGTATGCTCACATCCGAGCAGAATCTCAGCTATGACGGTGACGGCAAGGATGAGCCCCACGTTGCGATATGTGAAGATCTTCAGGTTGACATATGGATTGTTAATATGCGTCAAATGGAAAATCACCATGGCTAACAGTATAAACGATATTCCCGCCAGTAGTCTCATGTTGGTGTTGTCCCACCACATGAGGTAATCTCCGTAAACGAGTATATAGGATATGACGAGCATGAGTATGCTTATCAGCAAGCCGCCGAGAAAATCGATTCCCTTGAGCGACAACGGCTTAGGCATAGGACAGAACGGTCTGCAGAGCGTGACCTGTGTCAACAGCACGAAGGACATGGTGCCCACGGTGAATATGTGCATCATCTCCCAAGAGAAATGATAGCCCATCCAAGCCGCCAGCCATCCGCTACCCTCGATAGCGGTGAGAAGGACTATGTGCAGCACAGGGAAGAACACGGCGAAGTCTCGTTTTGGAGTAATCCAAAGCTGGATATTACTCATACACTCGAACGTCCCCTGCAGCTTAGCCATTCCGGCGATGAAGCAGACCACGAGCAGCAGCGGCATTGACGTACTGTGCATGGTTATCAGGTTACACACTGCGATAACCACCGCCGCACCGATCAGCAGCTGCTGGTTGGTAAATCGGAATTTCATTCTGAACAGCATCGGGAAATATATGGCCATGCCTGCCAGGCCCGCATAGAGCAGCATCAACAAATCCTCAATCATGAAGTTTGTCGTTCCGCGTATGTCATCCAGCGCTCCGAGATACACTCCACAAGAGAATTGGAAACACATGACCGTAATCACGTATATCCATGGTCGTATTTTGTCAGGCACCCAGTCTTTGAACATGGGCATCTTGAATCCCATTCCGGGAGGAGGTCCAGGTGGAAGTGGTAACATAAGCAATCTCTTTTTACGTTAGTTAATACTTCACCTCACACTCCACGTTATATCCAGCGTGCAGTTTGCTGAGCTTGTCCTTGTCATTGCCGTCGAGAGAGATGCGCACTGTGACGCGCTGCTCCACCTTGACGAAGTTACCTGTGGCGTTATCCATAGGCAGGAGAGAGAAAGCGCTACCAGTGGCGTCTGACATACGCTCCACCGTTCCCGTGAATGTCTCTCCCGGTACGGCGTCAGCCTTCACCTCGACCTTAGCGCCCACCTTGATGTTGCTCAGCTGACTCTCCTTATAGTTAGCCTCGACCCACATCTCCTTGGAGTCCACGATGTTCACCAGTGTCTGTCCCGGCATCATGAGCTGACCGACCTGCACGTCTTTCGTTCCCACCACACCGTCGCATGTGGCTATGATGTAGCAGTAGCTGAGGTTGAGACGAGCGAGGTCGACGGCAGCCTGCGCCAGCTGAAGTGTGGCCTGTGCGGCAGACAAGTGATGCCCCTGTTCGGCCTTGACCATCGTCTGTGTCGTTCTGGCTCTCTGCACCTGCTCATATCTCGCTTTAGCTGACAGATATGCTGTATGTATGTTGTCATACTGCTGTTGAGTCACAGCATCCTCCTTCAGCAGCTTCTCGAATCTGGCGTCCTCTCTCTTCGTGTTCTCCAGATTTGCCCTCGCCTCATCAATGCTGGCCTCAGTCACGGAGATATTGCTCTCCGTGGTGTGTATGCTGGAGCCCGTAGCCTTGGCGCCCTGCTCTGCTCGAGCCAGGTCAGCCTCAGCCTGCGCCAGTCTCAGTTTGAACTCAGCATCCTCGATGATGGCCAGAGTGTCTCCCTTATGCACTTCCTGAAACTCCTCGAATCGTATCTCACGTATGAAACCCTGCACCCTCGTGCTCTGTGGCGTGATATGCTGACGCACTCTGGCGTTGTCCGTGTACTCGACACTTCCGAAGTGAGCGAACTGTGACACCACTATGCCTGCTCCGATGAGAAGCAGGACGATTACTACCACATTATATATGTTACCTATTTTATACTGTTTCATTGTCATTTTATTTTTTCACCTTGCTCGCTTGACCGAGCATATGTCTTGTTTTATCTGCTGATATCTATAAATCACAATTATTGTACGGCAGGTCCCAACGCCTTACAGGTTACCCGCGATATACTTCAGGTTGTAATAGCTGTAAAGGACGTTGATACGGCTGCTGACAAGCTTCAGCTGAGCGTCCAGCCTTTGGTTCTGCGCATCCACCATGTCTGTCACCAACGCCAGTCCATTGGAATATCTGTTTGACACGACATCGTAATTCTGACTCGCCAACTCAACCTGTTTCTTACTTGTCTCCAACTCAGTGAACGTAGTCAGATAGTCGGTGTACGCCGCCTGCACAGCATTCTCGATATTCTCGCTCACGTCATCATGCCGTTCTGTTGCTGTCTGTGAAGCCAGCTCAGCCTGCCTCACCTTTCTATTGTTCTTCCACATGGAAGATATGTTATACTTGACGCCGATGCCGACAACCCAGTTGTTTATCCTCAGATCTTTAGGCGGGATGTCATATATATAAGGACCGTCGAGATGATCCTCTGCGAAGACAGCCACCGACGGCATGCTCGCACTCTTCTGCATCTTCACGTTTTGCTTGCTCATACGCACACCAAGGGCGGACTTCTGGATGGCGAGCGAGTTCATCTTGGCTTCATTCTGCCAGAACGCCTCACTCGGGTCTCTGTCCGGAGTGACGTCGAAAGCGTCGGTGGTGAGTATTACCATATTCTCATCCTCGCCCAAAGCAGTAAGAAGCTGATGGTTGATGATCATATACTTGCTGTTCACCTGAGTCTTACCCAGCTTGAGAGCCTCCAGCTGCAGCTCGTATCGCGTGATGTCGTTACGTAGTGCCACACCCTCATCCTGCCTCTTTCTCGTCTGGTCTATCAGAGTCTGAGTGAGCTTGATGTTCTCGTCAAAGACCTTCTCCTGATTATACAGGTTATGAAGCTGCAGGTAATATCCTGTTATGAGAATACGTACCCTCTTCCTATTGTCCACAGCGTCGAGCTTGGCCATCTCAGCGTTCAGCTTTGCGAGGTTGACAGCCGACGTCAACGCTCCACCAGTGTACAGAGCCCACGAAGCCTGCAGCGCAAAGTTCGTGCCGAAGTGGGGAGGCTTAGCACAGAAAGCATTAGAGAAATTGCCGTCCATGATAGTGCTGTTACCAAGGTAGGACACGGAAAGTGAGGTGGTCACGTCGGGCAATCGCTCCGCATTGGCGGCCTTGACTCCAGCCTCAGCCTCACTAACGGCTGACTGAAAACTCTTAATCGATGTGTTGTTCTTGTCCGCCTTGGCAAACAAGTCGTTGAGCGACAGAACCAACTGACGGCTCTGCGCACACACCATTCCAGACATACTCATCATCGCCAGAAACGCGGCGACAGCGAGATTCCTTTTCTTACTCATAATTTATTATTAATAAATATCGTCTTAAAAACAATTCTTTTCACTTCTCCACTTCAAATGACAACAGGTCACACAATCTCTGAGGGCAGCCTCAACGAGCTACCACATAAAAGCACCGCCTAACGCATCGATTCACTCCTTTCCGTGTAAGAAACGTAGGGACAGAAAAAACCTGTTAAGTCATCACACATTCATTTTCGTGTGCAAAGTTACCACTTTAATACACACCAAATATTATCCTCATTCAATGTGTTTTTGTCCAAAATGAAACTATAACTCATGAAAAATATTGCCGCACAGACAGAAAAAACTATATTTGCACCAGTTATGTCAAACTATAGTATTATAAGCATCGAGAGCATAGACTCATACAATCACGGCACTCTTTACAAGGATGAGATTGCTGTGTTTGAGAACGTGTGCGGGAAAGACCTGAATATTGGTTATGGTGAACCTGTATTCGTCAACGCCTACTCTTACATGCTATGTGTCTCGGGCACTGCCACACTATCTATTAACGGGAAATCATTTGTCGTGGCACGCGACAAATTATTTCTGATGCAACCGCTGTTCCTGTTCAGATTCATGGACGCGAGCGAGGACTTTGAATGTATGTTCCTCGCGGTTAGCCCTTCGTTCGGAGACAAGATTCAGATGAAGGAGTTGCTTCATCACATTGTGAATTTCATAATATCATACAGCCAGCCGTCTGTCAACATCTCTGAGGATGAGCACTGGGTTCTGAGCGACGCAGTGAGTGAGATAAAAAGACAGATTGAGAGAAACGCGCACCTTTACCACGAGCAGCTGATACAGAACGCATTGATACGTTTCTACCTTGAGACGGACAATATCATCGACAAGGTGGACAGTTACGTGACAGGCACCATAAGAAAGATATCTCAGACTAAGAAGAACATAGACAAGTCGAAGTATTCTATTTTCCAACGTCTCATTGTCTTAGTGTCTGACAACTACCGCAAAGAACATGAGGTGCAGTTTTACGCCACCAACCTCGGAGTGACCGTGCAGTATGTGTCTCTCGTCATGAAACGCAACACAGGACGTTCACTGGTGACATTCATACGTGAGCTGCTGTTCTGCGATGCGAGGAACATGCTGAGACTCACAAACAAAAGTATTCAGCAGATAGCATGGGACCTCAACTTCTCCGACCTGCCCTCGTTCAGTAAGTTTTTCAAGAAAATGTCCGGGAAGAGTCCGTTGGAGTACAGAAAAGGGTGAGTCGTCTTGCACCTGCCAATCAACAAAAGAATCGCGATGACAAAACAAATTGCTTTGTCATCGCGATTTTTCTCTTTAATCAGAAGTCATCAAAGAGACTTCTCTGCCCCGTCTCCACCGGACCTCCGGTCAACGGCGAACGTCCGAGATGCTTATACGCCAGTTCCGTGACCTCTCGTCCTCGAGGTGTTCTCTTTATGAATCCCTCCTTGATAAGGAACGGCTCATACACTTCCTCTACGGTACCCGGGTCTTCTCCTATCGCCGTGGCTATCGTGCCTATTCCGACCGGCCCTCCTTTGAACTTGTCTATGATAGTCAGCAACAGCTTATTGTCTATCTCGTCTAATCCATACTTGTCAATATTCAGAGCCTCAAGAGCCACGTGTGCTATCGCCAAGTCTATCGTGCCATTGCCTCGCACCTGTGCAAAGTCTCTGACACGACGCAGCAGGGCGTTGGCGATTCGAGGCGTTCCACGTGAGCGTCCCGCTATCTCGCCAGCAGCGTCATAGTCACACGGCACTCCGAGCAAACTTGCCGACCTAAGTATAATCTTCTGCAAGGTGGCGGCATCATAATACTCCAGATGAAGATTGATTCCGAAACGCGCTCTCAACGGAGCTGTCAGCAGGCCACTTCGTGTCGTGGCACCGATGAGTGTGAACGGATTGAGGTCAATCTGTATGCTTCTCGCTGACGGTCCCTTGTCAATCATGATGTCGATGCGATAATCCTCCATGGCGGAATACAGATACTCCTCCACGACAGGTGACAAACGATGAATCTCATCAATGAAAAGCACGTCGTTCTCCTCAAGGCTTGTGAGTATTCCCGCCAGGTCACCCGGTTTGTCCAGCACTGGTCCAGAGGTCACCTTAAAGCCGACGCCCAACTCATTAGCTATGATATTACTGAGTGTGGTCTTTCCCAGTCCGGGAGGTCCATGCAGAAGAGTATGGTCGAGAGGCTCGCCTCTGTATTTGGCAGCCTCAACGAAGATACGCAGGTTCTCAACCACCTTCTGTTGACCGCTGAAATCCTCAAAGCGCAGAGGTCTGAGAGCGTTCTCGAACTCTTTGTCCGACTTAGCTCTCTGTTCTCTTATATCAAAATCTCCATCCATCATTCCCTGGTGTGTTTATATTCAAAGAGTATTGCGAATGCGATGCCGACGACACATGCGTAGCCAGCGAAGATAAACCATGACGTACGCCAACCCGGGAGACTCATGAATGAAGGGTCCAACGGATTAGTGAAGACGAAATGGTTGATGACCTCCTTTGCGGCCAACGAACCGATAGTGGCTCCGAGCCCATTCGTCATGAGCATGAAGAGGCCCTGTGCGGAAGAGCGCATGCTGACATCTGTCTCCTTATCCACAAAGAGAGAACCGCTGACATTGAAGAAGTCAAATGCCACTCCATAAACGATACAGCTGAGGAAGAACAGCCACACGCCATTGCCAGGGTTGCCGAAACCGAAGAAACCGAAACGACCCACCCAGGCAAACATGGATATGAGCATCACATTCTTTATTCCAAAACGCTTGAGTGCGAATGGTATGAGCAGAATACACAGTGTCTCACTCATCTGTGACAATGAGATGAGCAGGTTACTGTGCTCTACAAAGAACAGTCCCTCATACTCAGGATATTTTCCGAACGACTGTATGTATGGGTTTGCGTATCCGTTTGTAATCTGCAGACTGACTCCCAAGAGAAGAGAGAAGATGAAGAAAAACGCCATCTTCCGGTCACGGAACAATGAGAACGCCTTAAGACCCAACGCCTCAGAAATTGACTGTTTGCCACTATTACGTCCCACGTCACAATGAGGGAGAGTGAACGAGTACAGTGCGAGCACAAGACTTATCACTCCTGACACAAGGAACTGATATGGCGTATTCTGGAATTTAGTGAAGTCGACGAACAGCATGGCACATATGAAACCTACGGTTCCGAAGACACGGATTGGCGGAAATGCCTTGACTGTGTCAAGACCGACTTTGTCAAGTGACGTATACGCCACTGAGTTTGAGAGAGCCAGTGTAGGCATGTAGAACGCCACGCTCATGGTATACAGGGAGAACAGCGCGAAGCCATTGACCTCACCCGGTCCGACGGCCAGTCCAACCCACGTGGCAAGCCCCATGAACACCGCAGCCATAAAATGGCAGAAAGACAGCAAACGCTGCGCCTGTACCCACCTGTCTGCCACGATACCCATTATCGCCGGCATAAAGATTGACACTATACCCTGTATAGCATAGTAATTACCTATATCCTTACCGAGTCCCACCTCACTTAGATAAGCGCCCATGGACGTAAGATACGCACCCCACGCGGCGAACTCAAGAAAATTCATGACGATAAGACGCAGTTTTATGCTGCTCTTTTGTTTGTCAGTACATTGTTTCAGGCTATCCATATTGTCTTTCTTTACTTTTTGTTTGTTCTGTTTTAGTTTTCTTAATTATAGGTTACATGGCAAGCTTTCACTTACGTAGGGTATTAACAAGTGTCTCCTTGAAGGGGTCACAACACCCCGACAAGGAGACAAAATTAGCAATAAAAACTCAATAAATCACAACACGGGAATAATTATTTTACTTTTACTCACACTTGTACGTCTTCCATCACATAGTCACTCAGCGTATTGTATTTATCAGACCTGACGATGCCAGTCTTCAGCACTTTATTCGGCACACCGCCGAAGACCGCCACTGGCGTGTCACAGCTTTTGGTGATAATACTGCCATACGGTATGATGACATGATGAGCGAGATGTACTCCTTTCAGCACACTGGTCTTGGCGCCAAGCCAACAATGGTTACCGATGACTATCTCCTTCGGTTTGTTCACCACATGTCCGTCGCTCGCGTCCAAGATGTCATGCCCATCCCAGTCTATGACCGTAATGTCCCATCCCGACCGCACACCATCACCCAGTCGCACAAGTCCATTGCTGCTGAGCGTGGCGCAGGCATTGAGATGCACGCCGTCACCGACCTCCAGCACACCGTCACGTGAGACATCAATCTTCAGCCCCATGGCCATTCCACACTCACCACGGAAGATGATTTTCGCATCACGTGACAAGCGGATGAATGACGCACGCTCACGTCCCAAGTCGAATGAGCCACGATTGACTCCAAGCGAGACCATACCACGGCGTATCCGAGCGTCGTCAAGGACAAACGACCCCTTGTGCAAGTCACCATACAGACGCACTCCGTTACCGAACAGCACTGGCAACCTTAACGCCTGAGATAAGGGAAAGAGCCTCAAGTTATAATAGAGCGAGCGCGGCACGCATTTAAGCACAGCAAGATTCATACCACCTTACGATTTACGGTCTCGCTGTCTCATCCACCACGAGCTTATAGCCCTTACCATGCACGTTGATAATCTGAACACTCTGGTCATCTTTCAGAATCTTACGTAGCTTAGTGATGTACACATCCATGGAGCGAGCGTTGAAATAATTGTCGTCGGCCCAGATCGTCTTCAGAGCCACGTCTCTCTGCAACAGCCCATTAGTCTTATTGCTGAGGAGCGTGAGAAGGTCAGACTCCTTAGTGGTGAGCTTAGTCTGGCTGTCACCGAAGGAGAGAGTCTGTTTCTGAAGATCAAACGTGAACTTACCAATCTTACGTATGTTCATGTCCTGCGTCTTCTTACCGTTGACACGTCGTAATATCGCCTCGATTCTGTAGACCACTTCTTCCATGGAGAACGGCTTTGTGATATAGTCATCCGCTCCGAGTTCAAATCCCTCTTTCACATCATCCTTCATGTTCTTAGCTGTGAGGAACATGAAAGGAGTCTCCGAATTGACCTCCTGGATTTTCTTGGCGAGAGTGAACCCATCCATCTTAGGCATCATAACATCGAGAATACACAAGTCATACTGTCCACAACAGAAAGCGTCAAGTCCTTCCTCGCCGTCTGAGCACAGTTCAACCTTATACTCCTTGGCCTCAAGATACTCCCTAAGTAACATTCCGAGGTTCTCATCGTCCTCACACAAAAGAATGTTGACATCTCTCTTCTCGTCTGTCTCTTTAATCATAGTCGTTCGTTTTATTGTTATGGGATTATGACATCCCGTTATCAGAATTTACCAAATTAACTGTCACTTGCCTTATTGCGGCATTTTAATTATGAAACGTGTGCCTATTCCCAGCTCACTCTCAGCGCTGATAGCCCCGTTATGGTCGTTTATGATTTTCTTCACGTACGCCAGTCCCAGTCCGAAGCCCTTGACGTCATGCAGGTTACCGGTGTGCACTCTGTAAAACTTATCGAAGATTTTCTTGATATTCTCCTTCGCTATACCCACGCCATTATCCTGAATGGTGATGACCAGGTTATCGTTCTCATTGCGCGTCGACACCTTAAGCTCCAGCTGCACATCCTTGCGTTTGTATTTCACCGCATTATCCATAAGGTTGAATATCACGTTAGTGAAATGCATGTCATCGACGTTGATAATCGGCGACTCCGCCTTTAAGTCTGTGATAATCTTCCCTCCGTTTCTCTCCACCTTCAACGTAAACGTGTGAACCACTCCCGCAATCAGTTCGTTAACATCAATCTCTCTCGGACGCAGATTAGCTTTCTGATTCTCATAGAGAGACAATTGCAGCACTTTCTCCACTTGGAATCTCAGTCGTTTCGTCTCGTCAAGTATGGTCGTCGTCAGTCGAGACATCATCTGCGGCGTCTTCTTCACAGAATCGTCAGACAGCATCTGTGCCGCCAACGATATGGAGCTGATCGGAGTCTTGAACTCATGAGTCATGTTGTTGATGAAATCGTTCTTCATCTCCGTCACCTTCTTTTGCCTGAACACAATGACCAAGGTACAAATAAACGTCACAAGCAACACTATGGTAAACATCAGTGACGGGAAGATAAACCATATAGAGTGGAATTTCATCCTGCTCTCCTCCGGGAAATGCACCTTCAGTACACCCATCTTCTGCACAGGATCGTTCTTAAACAACGTCTCCGTATGAGCCAGATTCTCACCTTCCGTCGTATAGTCAGGACATTTATAAATCACCCTGCCATTGCTTGTGCAGACACAGAAATGGAAGTCCAGCTCGATACCGTTATTCGCCAGCTCGGCCTTCAGTTGCTGATCCAGTTTTGTGAAGTCAATCCTTTTTTCTAGCGGTCTGTCGCTTGCGGTATACAATATACTATATATAACCTCATTGAGCAGAGTATGCTCATACGCATACCTCTTCGCCATTATCTCCTGAAGTGAACGCGCGTTATTCGTGTTTATATCAATCTTATGAGTGAAGTACTTATCGGAGAGATTTGTGTTCGCCGTTGTCTCCAAAGACTTGTACACACTTCCGTCTTTTGCAGTCACTTGGTGCATACGCTGTATGACACTGGAGTCCGTATTCACCGTGACAGAGTCATTCACCGTAGCCACGCCCTCGAGAGCGTCAGGTCCCTCATTGAGATATTTCTTGGCCTCATCGAGCTCCAGCTGATGAGCGACGGTATAGAGACTCCTGCTTATCGACTCTTCAAAATGAGCCTTGCGGGTGTCAAGAATCTCCTGTATGTATCTCACCTGAAGTGCGAGAAGAGCCATAAACGACAGTCCCATTATGACGGTCAAGACAACTATGGTCGATTTCTTCATTACTTTTCTCTTATTCTATTTTTTCATTGTTGACTGCAAATTAAATCCTTTGTTTAAATTATTACAATAAAATTAAGAAAAAATAATAAAAAAGTCCGCAGATTCCCGCGGACTTTAACACAACTATACATTTTAGTTGTCTATTTACAAAGTATGAAGACTATTTCGATAGATACCACATCTGTCAGATAAAAAAATCTGACAAACGAAGTCTTAATCCTCATCGCCACTCTGCTCCTCGAACTCCTTCATGAGTTTCTGCTGTATGTCTGTAGGCACGAGTTCGTATGACGCAAATTTCATGATGAAACTTGCTCTACCTCCAGTAATGGAAGACAGTGTGGTCGAGTAGTTAGACAATGACTTCAGAGGCACTTTAGCTATGAGCTTCTCATAACCCTTCTCGCTCTCCGAACCAACAATCATACCTCTTCGTCCCTGCAAGTCACTCATGACATCACCCATCTTGTCACCTGGTACAAACACCTCGACATCGTATATAGGCTCCAGCAACTTAGGTCCAGCATTTTTGAATGCGTCGGAGAACGCGTGGCGTGCGGCCAGCATGAATGACAACTCGTTAGAGTCCACCGGATGCATCTTACCGTCATACACCACGACGCGTACATCGCGGGCGTAGCTTCCGGAAATCGGTCCCTGTTCCATCCTTCCGAGTATACCCTTCAGAATAGCCGGCATGAATCGTTTATCGATGGCTCCGCCGACCACAGAGTCGATAAACACCAGTTTTCCGCCCCACTCAAGCTCCACTTCCTCTTTACCCTTCTGAGTGACCTTGAACTCCTGTCCGTCAAACTTGTACGACGTAGGTTCAGGCATGCCGTCATAGTAAGGCTCGACAATCAGATGCACCTCGCCAAACTGTCCAGCACCTCCAGACTGTTTCTTATGACGATAGTCAGCCCTTGCCGCTTTTGTGATTGTCTCGCGATAAGGAATCCTCGGCTCCTCGTATACTATATTTATCTTCTCGTTATTCTCTAGTCTCCATTTCAATGTGCGGAGATGGAACTCCCCCTGACCACTCACAATGGTCTGCTTCAACTCCTTGCTTTGCTCAAGCACCCACGTAGGATCCTCCTGACTCATCTTCTGAATCGCAGTTATCATCTTCTCCGTATCAGCCTCATTGACAGCCTTGATGGCCCTGCTGTATTTAGGGTTCGGATATTTCACGAAATTGAAACGATGTTCGCAATCCTTAGCAACCAACGTGTTTCCTGTCCTGACATCTTTCAGTTTCACTGTACAACCGATGTCACCGGCAACAAGCTCATCCACTTTCTCTCTGTTCGCTCCGGCACACACGAAAATCTGAGCCAGTCTTTCCTTGCTTCCCCTGTCACTGTTAGTGAGGTCATCACCCTCATGCACCTTACCGGACATCACCTTAAAATATTGCACACCACCAATATGCGGTTCATTCGCCGTCTTAAAGAAATACAAAGAAGTAGGAGCGTTAGGGTCCGGATTCACGATCTCTCCACGTGTGTTGTGCACCTGTGGCATCTCATCCACGAAAGGCACCACATTTCCGAGGAACTCCATCAGACGTCTCACGCCCATATCCTTAGAGGCGCAGACGCAAAATACAGGGAACATGCTACGGGCAGCCAGTCCCTTTCTTATACCCTCACGCATCTCATCCTCAGTAAGAGCCTCCGACTCGAAGAATTTCTCCATCAGTCGTTCGTCATTCTCCGCGGCTGCCTCAACAAGCGCCTTATGCATCTCCATCGCCTTAGCCTTCTCCTTCTCTGGTATATCCTCAATGATAGGCTCACCGCCCTCCGGCTTCCAGGAATATTTCTTCATCAACAAAACGTCGATGAGAGCATTGAACTCAGGACCCTCATTCAACGGATACTGAATTGGCACCACCTTAGAACCGTAGTTGTCCACCAGCTTCTCCAACACATTATTATAGTCAAACTTCTCCGAGTCTAACTGATTAACGAGAAATATCACGGGCTTGCCGAGCTTCTCCGTATATCTGAAATGATTCTGCGTTCCGACCTCTGGACCATACTGACCATTAATGAGGAGGATTGCCGTGTCAGTCACATTAAGTGCCGTGATAGCCTGTCCTACGAAGTCGTCAGCACCCGGACAATCAATAATATTCAGTTTCTTACCATTCCATTCCACATGATACACCGTGGAAAAGACACTGTAGCCATACTCTTGCTCAACGGGGAAATAGTCACTCACTGTGTTTTTTGCTGTGATACGACCACGTCGGCTGATTAAGCCTGCCTCATAGAGGAGTGATTCTGTGAGCGTGGTCTTACCTGACCCGTCATTACCAAGGAGCGCGATGTTTTTGATTTCGTTGGTCTGATAAATTTTCATAATGGTTCGCTATTTTTAAGGTTGTTACGTTTTAAGGTTGTTTCTCAAATCTTGGTATTTTGGCTATATATCTGTCAAAAACGTGCGCAAATTACGGAAAAAGGCTTAAATGTGTCTTCCTAAATTTATGTTGTAAAACATTTTTGGTTGTCGTGAATCGCCTTATTGCTATCTTTGCGGCACAAAAAGACTCTTATATGTTTGGAATATATGTTCACGTGCCTTTTTGCAGGTCACGTTGTATATACTGCGGTTTCTACTCCACGACCAGCCTCGCCCACCGTGACCGCTACGTCAGAGCACTCTGTGACGAACTCACTGAATACTCCGGCAAGCTCGACGGCAACGTGGCTACCATATACTTCGGAGGCGGAACGCCGTCACAGCTGTCACTGGACCATCTCTCATCTGTCATGACGAACATACGTGACAACTACACGATAGACGCTTCGGCCGAGGTAACCATCGAGTGCAACCCAGACGATATCAACGAGGACTATCTCTCCGGACTGCGCAGCCTCGGATACAACAGACTCAGCATGGGAGTACAATCTTTCGATGATAGCAGACTCACCTTCCTGCGACGACGTCACTCATCAACACAAGCCGTAAAGGCTGTCGAACTTGCAAAACAAGCAGGTTTCGACAATATAAGCATCGACCTCATGTTTGGGTTTCCTGGGCAGACACTGGACCAATGGAAAGATGACATACACACAGCCCTTTCACTCGGAGTACAACATCTGTCCGCATACTCACTCATGTACGAGGACGGCACCAGACTGACCGAGATGCTCGACAAAGGAGCTGTCAGCGAGATTGACGAAGAACTGTCCGTATTGATGTATGAATGTCTCATCGACGAGGCCGAATCCGCAGGTTTTGAGCATTACGAGCTGTCCAACTGGGCGTTGCCGGGACACCGCTCACGTCACAACTCCAGCTATTGGCATAACATACCGTACTTAGGTGCCGGAGCCGCAGCACACTCCTTCGACGGCAAAAAAAGATGGAGCAATCCAACCTCACTGACAGAATACCTTGAAGGAATGGAGGACAAGAGACTACAACGAGAGTACGAACAGCTTTCCACAAATGAGATATATGACGAGTACGTCATGACTGGCTTGAGGACAAAAGACGGAATAGACCTGAACGACTTGACGGAGAGATTCGGATACCTCATGACCGACTACCTCATGAACAACGCGGAGACACACATCAAAGGCGGAAGACTTGAGCTGATAAACGGTTCAAACGGTCATAACATTATACGTCTGACACGCAGAGGATTATTCGTGTCAAACGACGTCATGTCCGACCTAATGTACATATAAATAAGGTGTAAACAGGATTCCGACGCTTGTTTTATGAGTAAAAACGACTTTTTTTTATTTTTTTTAAAAAAAAATGCGATTAAGAGAATAGCGTATGAAAAAACTTAATACCTTTGCATCGGTTTTGAAAGCAAATTGATTGTTTAACATTAAAAAGTAAAAGAAAAAATGAAGAAGTTGGTTTTCATGTTTGCTGCTGTAGTAGCAATGTCATTCGCATCATGTGGTAACAACACTAACGCTGCTGAGGCTGCTGATTCTGATACAGTAGTTGTTGAGCCAGATACAACAGTTGATTCTATCGCTGCTGATTCTGCTGCTGTTGACTCTGTTAAGTAATTATAGCAAACAGACAACTTTGGGCGACAAGCCCTAAGCGATTTAACCTGCCAAGTTTCTTGGCAGGTTTTTTGTGCTCCTACACCAGGAAAACACGGCACGTTTATGGTGCACGTCTTGTATTTTATAGAGTATCCAAATTAGAGGAGGCCAATAAACACTTCCTTTAAGACTTGTGTGCCAGTGATAAAAAATAAGTGCATCTAAGTCACCACGACTGAGATGCACTTTTTTTCAAGTTACCTGAAACAACTTTTGAAACTAAACTAACTAATGAAAAACGATATTACAAAATTTAAATTAACCCCTTATTCACCTAATTATTTGTCGGGTGCAAAGGTAAGGCGTTTTTATGACATGAGAAAATATTTTCATAAAAAAATAACATTTTCTTGACGAATTTCGTTTTTATTTTATAATTATACACGTCATTCGCTATAAAAATGTTACAAAAACGTCAAAAAAGGATATAAATCTTACAGAGCGCATAGTGCCGGGTACGTTATGCAAACGACTATTAAAATACGTAATTATTGTCAGAAATACACATTTTGTCTCTGTGTAATGTCGGAAAACAAATATGAAATCACGTGATTTCTTGACCTTTTTTAATATAAAAATGCTAAAAAACGTAACTGAAATCTCGTGTTTTTATTCTGTGTGCGAACACTTATGTTTTTTAACATCATATTAACTCTTGATTTTACTATTAAAGTGCGTACCTTTGTGCTATCCTAAAAACAATCTTTTTACCTTAAAAAAATTAATACTTATTGAGAACAGAAATAGCGCCGATCGTGAGATTAGCGCTTTTCGCTTTTAAATACCCCACGTGTCATTTCCCCGGAAAACACCATGCTTGCCCGTGAAAACAGATTACATTTAGAGTGTTGCCTGGTTTATTTGTGAGCAAAATTACAAATGAAAATGAAAGTAAGGCGTTCTTTCCCGAAAAAAGTGTAAATTTGCAGCCTGCAAGCATAGTGTGCTTATAATTTGTTATTTATTCAGTGGGGATAATTATAATAAGTTAACATTAATAACATATCTGACATGAAATTAAAAATTGCTGTGTTGGCTGGTGACGGTATCGGCCCGGAAATTATGGAGCAGGGCGTGGCTGTCATGGACGCTGTGGCTGCTAAGTTCGGACATGAAGTGAGCTACAAAGAGGCTTTGTGCGGTGCTCATGCTATAGATGAAGTCGGTGATCCTTTCCCGGAGGACACGTTCCAGACTTGTATGGATGCGGACGCTGTGTTGTTCGCCAGTGTCGGTGACCCGAAGTTCGACAACAATCCAAACGCCAAAGTCCGTCCTGAGCAGGGCTTGTTGGCCATGCGTAAAAAACTTGGTCTTTTCGCTAACATCCGCCCTGTCACCACATTCGACTGTCTGGTGCACAAATCTCCGCTGAAAGACGAGCTGGTGAGAGGTGCGGATTTCATCTGCATCCGTGAGCTTACTGGAGGTATGTACTTCGGAGCCAAGAAAGAGGGAACTGACGAGGCGTATGACACTAACGCATACACACGTAAAGAGGTGGAGCGCATCTTGAAGGTTGCTTATCAGTATGCTATGCAACGCAACAAGCACCTGACAGTCGTTGACAAGGCTAACGTCCTGGCGTCAAGCCGTCTGTGGCGCGCCGTTGCTCAGGAGATGGCCCCTAAGTACCCAGAGGTGACTACCGACTATATGTATGTCGACAACGCTGCCATGCGTATGATACAGGAACCTAAGTTCTTCGATGTCATGGTGACAGAGAACACCTTCGGTGACATACTCACAGACGAGGGCTCATGCATCACAGGCTCTATGGGGCTGCTTCCATCAGCTTCAACAGGTGAGCACACTCCAGTGTTTGAGCCTATTCATGGATCATGGCCACAGGCTAAGGGACTAAACATCGCCAACCCGTTGGCTCAGATTCTCTCAGTGGCTATGCTTTATGAGTATTTCGATTTGAAGGAGGAAGGGGCTCTCATACGCGAGGCAGTGAACGCATCCCTTGACGCCAACGTGCGTACTCCTGAGATTCAGGTTGAGGGCGGTGCTAAGTATGGCACCAAAGAAGTCGGCGCATGGATTGTTGACTACATAAAGAACAAATAATCCCAATCATTTTGATCGACCATAAAAACCGCGTCAGTCTCTCCTTTCGGAGCAACTGACGCGTTTTTTGTATACCTGCCAAGGCAATGTCCATCGTATGCGTCCGTTGACGTTTTTCCGTTCGGCAGTGATACAAACCACTGCTTCAGGCATAGCCAAAGCACGTCTTTGTGTCAACGAAAGAGCATGAAATGACTTGATGTTACAAAAACGAAAAAAAATGTAACGATTAACCCACGGCAAATAATCCTAAAATGCTACATTTGCGTCAGTAATCTGAAAATCATAGAAAAACAATGGAAGACACAATGTCAAAAGAGACAAAAGGTTTCTACAAACTGAATTGGATTCAGCGAATCGGCTTCGGCTCAGGTGATCTGGCACAGAATCTCATATACCAGACCATATGTATGTATCTGATGTTTTTTTACACAGACATATACGGCATAAATCTGGAGGACGCGGCGCTGATGTTCCTCTTGGTGCGTATCATAGATGTGTTGTGGGATCCTCTCGTGGGCACGTATGTTGACAAGCACGCACCCGCCTGGGGAAAGTACCGTTCTTATCTGATTGTGGCGGGAGTTCCGCTTACCGGATTCGCCATCCTCTGCTTCTGGAACGGATTCTCCGGCTCGTTGCTTTACGCCTATGCCACTTATGTCGGACTGAGTATGCTGTACACTCTTGTAAATGTTCCTTATGGCGCCTTGAACAGCTCGCTGACTCGCGACACGGACGAGATAACGATCTTGACCAGCGTGCGAATGTTCATGGCCAACTGTGGCGGTTTGGCGGTAGGCGCAGGACTACCGATACTCGTGAAGTGTCTCTCGGACTCCGACGGCTCAGACTCGTTGCCGAAAGACGGAGGATCATGGCTTCAGACCATGGTAATTTACGCGTTAGTGGGATTGGCTTTGCTATTCTTCTGCTTCAGCCAGTGCAAGGAGCGTGTGGTCATGGACCAGAAGAACATGAACGATGTCAAGGTGAGTGACCTGTGGATGGAGTTCAGGAACAACCATCCGTTGAGAGTCATAGCCTTTTTCTTCATCACCGCTTTTGCCATGATGAGTGTGGGTAACGCCGCTGGAAGCTATTTCGTGACAAGCAACCTACACGGCTCAGCGGAGGAACTGGCGGTGTTTATGGGACTCGGCTCCATACCGTCGTTCATCTTCATGCCGTTAGTGCCGTGGATAAAGAGCAAGATAGGAAAGAAGAATATGTTCTTTGTGTTCCTATCAATAGCCATTCTCGGAATGATAGCGTTATATTTCATCGCCAAGATGGAGGAGACGAACATGACGCTCATATATATCGCACAGTTCGTGAAGAGCACCGGAGTAATCGTCGCCACTGGTTACATGTGGGCACTGGTGCCGGAGGTCATCTCCTATGGCGAGTACGTCAACGGCAAGCGTATAGCTGGAATCGTGAACGCCCTGACGGGAATCTTCTATAAGGCGGGCATGGCACTTGGCGGAGTGGTGCCTGGAGCTGTCCTTGCCTATGTGCATTATAACAAAGACAGTGTGATGCAGACACCTTTGGCAGAGGAAGGTATACTATGGCTCGTGTGCGTCATACCTGCCATATTGCTTGTCATAGCGATGTATATAATATCCAATTATGAATTGTCCGATGATGTCATCGACAAGATAAATAAAGAGATTGAGTCAAGAAAATGATAACATGATGGTTGCTGTGTGTCACAGCTCCGTTGATAACAGACAAAGTAATTATGAAAAAGACATATCTTATACCTGACAACTACATGGCGGACCCGTCTGTACACGTGTGGAACGGACGCCTCTACATCTACCCGAGTCACGACTGGGAGAGCGGAATACCCGAGAATGACAACGGTGACCATTTTAACATGAAGGATTATCACGTTTTTTCCACGGACGACCTGGAGGCCGTGATAAGAGGCGAGCAGACTCTCACGGATCATGGCGTGGTCCTCAGCGTGGAGGACATCCCGTGGGCAGGCCGTCAACTGTGGGACTGCGACGTACAGGAGAAAGACGGTAAGTATTATATGTATTTCCCTCTGAAGGACAAGAACGACATCTTTCGCTTTGGAGTGGCGGTGGCAGACAGTCCGACAGGTCCGTTTGTGCCTCAGCCCGATCCGATGAGGGGATCCTACTCCATCGACGTGGCAGTGCTCAAGGATGACAATGCCGCCAACGACTACTACTTCTATTTCGGAGGCATATGGGGTGGACAGTTACAGCGTTACAAAGATAACAAGGCTCTTGAGAACGCCCATCTGCCTGAAGGCGACGAGGATGCCCTGCCGAGCCGTGTGGCCAGATTGTCAGGCGATATGCTGCAGTTTGCGGAGGAGCCGCGTCCGGTTATCGTGGTGGACAATGACTGCACTCCGCTGAAGGCGAGTGACCCTCATCGTTTCTTCGAGGCCTCATGGGTGCATAAATATAAAGGTAAGTATTATTTCTCTTATTCCACAGGAGACACCCATTGCCTTTGCTACGCCATAGGCGACAACCCATACGGTCCGTTCAAGTACCAGGGAGTGATACTTACGCCGGTGGTTGGATGGACCACACATCACTGCATAGTGGAATTCAAGGGCAAGTGGTATCTTTTCCATCATGACTGCGTGCCTTCCGGTGGTAAGACATGGCTGAGAAGTCTCAAGGTCTGCGAGTTGGTATATAATGAGGACGGCACCATCCAGACTATAGACGGAATGGACTGACCTCGACGTGGTATGTTTGAAGTGCTAATATGTTAAACTAACGTCTTGAGTCTATGAGAAAAATATTTTTGTCTTTCGCTATGCTCGCGCTTGCGTTGGCGGGCGAGGCTCGTGACTTGAAGCTGGCATCTCTTTTCTCCGACGGCATGGTGTTGCAATGCGACCGGAAAGTGCCAGTCTGGGGATGGGGTGAGCCAGGCGAGTATGTGACAGTGTCATTTGCCGGAAAGACAACATGCGTCAAAGTGCATGCCGACGGCTCATGGAAAGCGTACTTGCCGAAGATGAAGGCTTGCAGCGAGGGGCAGAGACTCGTCGTCTCACAGTCAGGAAAAGACATTACGGTAAACGACGTCCTCGTGGGTGACGTGTTCCTGTGCTCAGGCCAGTCCAATATGGAGTTGCCGGTACGCAGATGCATGGACAAAGTTGGCGAGAAGGTTAGACGATACTCGAACAATCAGATACGCTATGTGAAGTTCCCGCCGCAATATAATTATGTGTGCGAGAATGAGGACATACACGGTGTCAGATGGCAGTCCGTCGACGAGGCGAGTTGCATGGACATGTCGGCGATATGCTACTTCATGGCAAGGGAGCTGCAGGAGAACAGGAATGTGCCGATAGGTATCGTCAACTCCTCCGTCGGAGGCACGTCCATCGAGTCTTGGATGCCGAAGGAGACGCTGCAGCGTTTTGACCAGTATCGTGACGAGTTCTCCAAAAGCAAGTATGTCAGCGCCAACTGGGTGGACTCCACAAGGATGGCGGAGCAGCGACGACGCAGAGACTGGGAGGTCACCATGACGAGACGTGACACTGTGGTCAACAGATGGCGCACTCCCGGATATAGCTTCTTGTCGTGGGAGGAGACTGACATGTTTAATGACTGGAGCAGGAACCGGAACGGCTCGTACTGGATACGACTCAACGTCAACGTCAATGTGACGTCAATAGCCGGTGACGGCGTCTTGAGGATGGGGGCCATGAAGGATGCGGACAGCGTGTTCGTCAATGGTGTTCTGGTCGGCACAACTCCGTATGAATATCCGCCGAGAATATACAATGTCAGCAAGAATCTGTTACGTCCGGGATCGAATGAGGTGATGGTGCATCTCATCTCAGAGAGCGGCAAGGCGCGTTTCGTGCCGGGAAAGCAATACTCTTTAGACATCGGCGGACGTACTTTCCCCGTCTCCCCCAAGTGCCGTGTGTCCTTGGGAGCGCAGATGGATCCTAAACCTATGTCGACATATTTCGTGGACTGTCCTACCGGACTCTACAACGCTATGATTTACCCACTTCGTGACATGGCGGTCAAAGGTGTGGTATGGTATCAAGGTGAGTCAAACACGAACACTCGTGACTATGCCGACTACCTATGCTCAATGATAAAAAGCTGGCGTAACCAGTTGCACAACACAGTACCTGTCGTCGTCGTTCAGCTACCAGGCTTCATGTCAAGACATGACAAGCCGCTGCAGAGTAGCGGATGGTGCGACATCAGGGAGAGTCAGCGTCAAGCGGTCAAACGTACTCCATTGTCCGCCCTCTGCTCTACCATTGACACGGGAGAGTGGAATGACATCCATCCGCAGGACAAGGATGTGGCAGGCCACCGTGTGGCTCTACACATGCTCAAGCTGGCATATAAGGACAAACACGTGACGTCTGACGGCCCTTCGCCTCTTTCCGCTAAGATAACCAAGGACGGCTATGTCAGAGTAATCTTCAATGACGGACAGACAAAGGTGATACGTGAGCCGTCATCCACATGGTCTGTTGTCGACAAGCATAGCGGAGACTTGGTCTCTCTGCCTATAGTCTCACGCAATGGGTCATCTGAGTATCTTTTGAGATATTGTTACGACGACTATCCGAAGCCGGAGATATTCGGCTCGACAGGACTGCCGACACCACAGTTCACGATAAGCGTGAAAAAATGAAGTGATTCGTAGATTATGATAAGGTGATGTACCGGCCACGTGGCTTGTGCGTCACCTCTTTTTTATTCGCATAGGGACATCAGTGTCTTCGTTACACCCTAATTCTTTTGTAACCTCCATGAATCGCCCGTATAGCATCAGTGAGAAAATGTCATCAATATGGAATACAAATGTCACCATCTTCTCCTTCTCACAGGTTATCCCCAATAAAAAATACACCAGTCGCACCACATAACCAGATTTCCTATTCGCATTCCCTATTTTTACTGTCCGAAACTCCTCTTTTTCCGTTGACACAAGACAACGGAAAAATGACTTCCGGAATTTTCACGTGGTTTATTCGGCGTTTGAAATTCTTAGGTTAGGACGCCGAAAAGTTCAGGTTAGGATTTTGAAATTCTCAGACCTGCGTATAGACTATATCCTAACCAGAGAATTTCAAAAAAAGAGACACAAGGTTTTAAAATACATTACAATGAGATTGTCAGCAAGTTAACCTGAAAAATAGCAAAAAACAGGCATAGGAAATTTGGTTACTCCCCAAATTGTCCGTTTTCCCACCTGTCTCTCGCTTTACGTATTTGTTGTCATACCGCTTCCAATGAGCCGCACACGCCTCACACACGACCCTAACCGTTCGTTACCCTTTTTGCAAATAATGGCTGGCGGCGTAAGAGAGAGACAGACGAACGCCTCGACGAGGCTCACATGTAAGCGTATACGATGAAACGCCAGGCTTGTCTTGTTGTTTGAGAGTCCTCATCACCCAGGACACGCCCAACACATGCAGCCAAAACGGCATCACTTCGCCAAGGAATAAATTTTCACACGTCTGTCACGAGAGAGCGCTCCTGGATTACTGCCCGGCTTGCCCTCTGGCACGTCCAAGCCTCGCTTGCCATAATACTCCTTCCAATAATTGAGAATGGCACCGTCCTCGCCATGAAAAGACATCGGTATGGGGCTAAAAACCAATTCGCCACTCTTGAGCACATAGGACTTTTGCACCAACTCGGAACAGTAGAACTCATCGTCAGTGTCGCTGAAGAGATAGTCGTACGCCTTTCCGATATGCGACTTGGCGCGCAGGACGGAACATCGAGAGTCGAATCGTCCTTTCAACCTACCCACCAACACGGTTCCGCGCTTGACGAGAAACTTGTCCAAGGTGCGCATAACAACACCATCCCCCGTAGCCTCGAGCACGCATATTCCGCTATCCTCCTCACACACAATAGCCACATGTGATATCTTCATTGAGCGGACACCCTTGGTAGACTCAACAATAGAACGTCCAAAGTCGTCCGCCTTAGCCACGTCTGTCACACAGAAAAGCATGTCACCCTCACGAAGGGATGACACGTTGAGCTGACGAGCATCACAAAACAGAGGAAGAAGAAATAACAAAGAAAGAAAAAGAGTCTTATTCATAAACATAATCATAACACTTGTTAAGGATCTCGTTATACTCATGTGTCTTCCTCAACTCGTCCAGCGCCGCAGAGAGGAAACCGTCGGACAGCACCTGGTCACGAGTGACACTCTTGTATATCTCATATGAACGTAGCCTATAGTACTCACTGTACTCGTCGGACTCGCTGAACCCTCGCGGCATCTTCTTCAACGCAGACTGCCACGGCAGCGTGAAGCCCTCACACCGCATCACGACCTCATGGAAGTTATGGCCATTACATGATATCTCGTCACGCACACTCGCCAAGACCTCCTTTGTGGGGTTATATAGTCCCGCACATATAAAATAGGTGGAGGTGGAAGGCTCAAGGTGTATGTAATAGCCCGCCATTCCTGACTTCTTGCCTTTCGGACACACATAGACACCCATGTGCCACTTATACGGACGCTTATCGTCCGAAAATCTCACATCACGATATATCCTGTAGTTGATGTCTTTTATCCCAAGATTATTCACGCGAGGGTCGAAGGCTTCCACGCCATGAAGAAAATCGAGAGAGAAGTTCTCGAAGGTCTGTTTGGCGTCAAGATACTCACCCTTATGCTCGTCGAACCACACCTTATTGTTGTTGTCTGCCAGCCTCTCTAAAAAGCTTAACACATTTTTCATAATACGGTCAGTTAAATCAAAAACAAGGTAAACAAATGCGGGCTCCCCATTCGGGAGCCCGCATGCCTATAATACCCGTTCTCTCCGTCCTTGTACAAAGACTGCGCCTCGGCACAATCATCGGCATCACTCCTGAAAGGTGACGAATGGACGTTGAGAATATCGTTCATAAGATATTAGTCGATCTCCTCGTCTGCCTCATATCCGCCCATCTCACGGATAGCATTCTTCAGCATAGTATACTGCTGGAAGAGGTGATTAACAGGCTCCTCACCATTGACGTAGTCATGCATAGGCGCCTTAAGGAAGAATGAGAGGAAACGCTGGATGCCACTTCTGCCCGCGCGAGCTGCCAGGTCTGAGAGCAGACACAAGTCGAGCAACAGAGGAGCGGCGAGGATGGAGTCACGGCAGAGGAAGTTGATCTTGATCTGCATTGGATAGTTCATCCATCCGAAGATGTCGATATTATCCCAGCCCTCTTTGTTATCATTACGCGGCGGATAATAGTTGATACGTACCTTATGATAATAGTCGGTGTAAAGGTCCGGCTGCTTGTCAGCCTGGAGGATGGACTCGAGTGTGGAGAGTTTGCTCACCTCCTTTGTTCTGAAATTTGCAGGCTCGTCGAGCACCAGTCCGTCACGGTTACCCAAAATGTTAGTTGAGAACCAACCCGCCAGTCCGAGACATCTCGTTCCGATGATTGGGGCAAAGCCAGATTTCACAAGTGTCTGACCTGTCTTGAAGTCCTTTCCGGCTATTGGCACATTATATTTCTCAGCCATCTCCCACATCGCAGGTATGTCAACTGTCGTGTTCGGAGCTCCCATGATGAATGGGCATCCCTCAGCAATGGCAGCGTAAGCGTAACACATAGACGGAGCGATGTTCACCCTGTCGTCCGCCTTCATGGCTTCCTCAAGGTGAGCGAGTGTGTCATGAACCTTCATGTTTGGCTCAACATAAATCTCTGTAGACGCAGCCCACGCCACCACGACACGATTGAGGTCATTGTCTTTCTTGAACTTACGTATGTCCTCACGTAATTCCTCAACCATCTCCCAGCGTGTGTCACACTGCTTGACGTTGTCTCCGTCAAGACGCTTAGCGTAATTCTTGTCAAAAGCAGCTTTGAGAGGAACAATGGCTGACAACTCGTCTTTCACCGGATTGATGTCTTTCTCTTTGAGCACCTCAGCATACATCGCGCTCTGATAAGCGTTAGCAGGATAGACGTCCCACGCACCAAACACAATGTCGTCAAGCTTAGCTATAGGAGCTATGTCATAATAAGAAAGGTATTTTTTTGAACCACCCTTACCAACACGTATCTTGTCGTACTGAGTCATAGAACCAACCGGTTTTGCAAGACCTTTACGAGCCATGAGCACACCTGTCATGAATGTTGATGTGACTGCGCCCAATCCAACAACCATTATGCCAAGCTTTCCCTCTGCCGGCTTCGTTGTATTATTCGCCATTTTGAAATGATTTTTAATTTTGTTTGTAATGAACTTATAATAAAATTGCAATTTTGTAATATGTGCTACTACACATTTCGTGGCAAAATTACACTATTTATACATGACTTAAGTTATCTTTATAACCTCAATTGTATTCTAAAGTTCGCATGGATTTATCAAAAAAAGTTAAATGACGTTTCATGGAAAATAAAAAAAAGGAGAGATTACTCTCTCCTTGTGGGCGTTGACGGATTCGAACCGCCGACCCTCTGCTTGTAAGGCAGACGCTCTG
>CALCEL010000025.1 GCA_937900485.1 uncultured Prevotellaceae bacterium | reverse complement strand
TCTCCGGAGAGTTTTTCTCCGGAGGCTTTTTTTTGTGCATACGCGTCACGCGAGACACCGCGCCGGCACAAGTGCACATTGTCTTGCGCAGAAATCCGTTGTATGCGACTCTCGCATATTCATTGCTCAATACAAATGGATTATGGAATGTAAATAATAACTGAAAAGTATACCAAACAATAATTCAAAAGTATACCAGTTCGACTGAGTGCTGCAAAGGAACAAAAAGTTTGTTACACATTACTTATTGTTGATATTTTTTTGTTTCTTTATTACGATATGACGTTCTGGTCATGTTCACGGGATGGGATTAGTGGCAGAGTCTGTCGACGAGTGTGGAACACAGTACCTTGTATTTGAGTACCATAAAATTTCGCATAATACTTGATAGTTCACGCATATTAATTATCTTTGTATGTCCTATGGCGTCGCTCGGCTTCCTCGTTAATTGTCAGAACGGTGAAAGGGGACCGCGTTTTTGTCTCATGTCTGACGCTGCGGATTCTAATAATATTATAGGTTGCCTATGAATTGGTTCAAGCGAATAAGAAACGTGAAATATCTGCTTATTGTCGTAGCCGTGGTTATCGCAATTACGTCCCTTCTGGCCTCTAACTACCTCATCCGTGACCTTAAGAGTGAGGAAACCAACAGGATGGAGGTGTGGGCGGAAGCCATGCGCTCCCTTAATAATGCGGATGAGAACACGGACTTGAATCTTGTGCTTAAGGTGATAAATGGTAACAATACCATTCCTGTTGTCGTGGTCAGTAGTTCCGGCAAGGTGCTTTCCTACCGTAACATAGATTATGTGCCAGTCATCGGACGAGACTCCCTTGACGTGTTGAAGTCGCTTGCAGCTACCATGATGGGGAACGGCCATTCCATACGTATTGATATACCAGGAGAGAAAGAGGAAACATACGATTACATAAATATATGTTATGATGAGTCGTTGATGCTCAAGCGACTTGAGGCCTATCCTTTTGTGCAGCTTGCGGTTGTCGTGGTCTTTGTCATGGTTTCCATATTTGCCTTGTTCGCCGTCTCGAGGGCAGAGCAGAATAAGGTGTGGGTGGGCCTGTCGAAGGAGACTGCACACCAGCTTGGCACTCCGATATCTTCGCTGATGGCGTGGTCGCAAGTTCTCAAAGACACCTATCCTGACGACAAGCTTATTCCGGAGATGGACAATGACATAAGCCGGTTGGAGAGAGTGGCTGACCGATTCTCCAAGATCGGCTCGCAGCCAGAGCCTAAGCCGGATGATGTCATAGAAGTGCTGTCGCGTGTGGTTACGTACATGAAGCATCGTGTCTCCGATAAGGTGACGATAGTCACTGACTTCCCGTCAGACCCAGTCATCGTGAGTCTGGTGTCTGCGTTGTTTGAGTGGGTGGCGGAGAATCTGTGCAAGAACGCCGTGGACGCCATGGAGGGCGTGGGGTGTATCACTATCAGTGTCAGGGAGAACCTGAATTTTGTTATCGTTGAGGTGACGGACACAGGTAAGGGTATACAAAAGTCTAATTTTGAGGCGGTTTTCAAGCCGGGCTTCACCACTAAGGAGAGAGGGTGGGGGTTGGGACTCTCGTTGGCCAAAAGGATTATAGAGCAGTATCATAAGGGTAAGATATTCGTGAAATCATCTGAGTTAGGTGTCGGGACTACATTCAGAATTGAGTTGCCGCATCGCAGAGTGTAGTATGTGAGGTGTTGTGCTGAGGATGTTTTTTTGTTAGAATTGATACAAAAACACGTAATTATTAAAAAAAGGCGTGATATAATATTTTGTTTAAAATATATATTTTGTAACTTTGCGCGCTGAATGAATACGAGAAAGTCATATGAGGTGGACTTGTTGAGCTCACAGCTCGACGGGAAAGAGTTGTCCTTTCACGAGGATGACGCTTTTTTCGGTGAGATAGGTGGTCTCGTCGATCGCGGTGACATAGACACCACGGTGACGTGTAAGTGCAGCGGTGCCTCATATCGCTTCACCATCTGTTCTGAAGGGACGTTGATTGTCCCGTGTGACAGGTGTCTGGCAGATCTAGAATTGCGGATAGACACGTCGGACGAGCTTGTCGTGAGACTTGGTGAGGAGTATTCAGACGATGGTGACTGTGTTGTGGTTCCTGAGTCCACTGGTGTCATTGACCTCTCACAGTTCATCTACGAGTTCATAGCGCTCAGCATTCCGATAACGTGTACACACGAACCTGGGAAGTGTGAGTACACGATGATGCAGGAACTCAGTAAACATCAGGCTGCCCGAAGCAGTCATGAGGGTGATGAGGATAATGACTCGCAGGACGCCGAACCGACGGATGAACGGTGGGCGGCATTGAAAGAATTAATTAATAAACAAAAACAGTAATAAGATTATGGCACATCCAAAAAGAAGACAATCAAAGACAAGAACACTTAAGAGAAGAACTCATGATGGCGCAACAATGCCTACTCTCGCTATATGCCCAAACTGTGGTGAGTTCTACGTTTACCACACAGTGTGCGGTTCATGTGGCTACTACAGAGGCAAGGTGGCTATCGTGAAGAGTGAGGCAATCTGATTTTAAGGAACAATTGTAAGCCTTTAATGTTATGGAAAAAATAAATGCAGTTATTACAGGTGTTGGCGGATATGTGCCGGACTATATCCTGGATAACGAAGAGATGTCCCGTATCGTTGACACGAGTGACGAGTGGATAATGGAACGTATCGGTGTGAAGACGCGCCATATCCTCAAGCCTGAGCAGGGCTCCGGAACGTCTTATCTGATGACGAGGGCTGTGCAGCAACTTCTCGAGAAGACTAAAGTTGATCCAGACACAATAGAGGCTTTGATTGTTGCGACCACTACTCCAGACTATCATTTTCCGTCCACCGCTTCGCTGGTGATTGGTAACTGTGGTCTGAAGAATGCCTTCGGCTTTGACATGGAGGCGGCCTGCTCCGGTTTCTTGTATGCCATGGAGGTCGGTTCCGGTCTCATCTCATCAGGACGTCATAAGCGTATCATTATCTGTGGCGGTGACCATATGTCTTCAATGACGAATTATGAGGACAGAAACACTTGCCCGATTTTTGGTGATGGAGCTGCTTGTGTCTTGATGGAGGCGACTACGGAGAATGTCGGTCTTGTCGATTCTTATCTGCGTGTGGACGGTCAGGGTTTTCCGCCGCTTCACATGACTGCCGGTGGCTCTGCCAAGATGCCGAGTCATGAGACTGTGGATAATCGTGAGCATTATGTCTATCAAGAGGGACGTACGGTGTTTAAGCACGCCGTGACTAATATGTCGGACGCCGTGGAGACGATTGTCAAGAGAAATAATCTGACAAACAATGACATCGCATGGCTCGTTCCTCATCAGGCAAATGTACGCATAGAGTCTGCTGTCGCCAAGAGGATTGGTCTGAGTGAAGAACAGGTGATGATTAATATCGATCACATGGCAAACACTTCGGGTGGTACTCTCCCGCTGGCGCTATGGGAGTATGAGCCGCTCCTCAAGAAAGGTGATAAGATTGTATTCACAGCTTTCGGAGCTGGTTTCACCTGGGGAGCCGCATATATGATATGGGGTTACGATGGAGACAAATTCTCAGACTATCCTGCGGATTTCTATAAAGAAGGTAAGGTTAGCCGTGAGGAATGGTACGCCAAACGCGGAAAGAGAGATTGAGTGAATTTTTATCTTATAGAAAGCGCATCGCTATGTGACGGTGCGCTTTTTTAATAATCATTTGTATATGCATAAGTCAGGTTTTGTCAATATCGTCGGAAATCCGAACGTAGGTAAGTCAACGTTAATGAACCTGTTGGTGGGCGAGCGCATATCCATCGCGACATTTAAGGCTCAGACAACACGTCATCGTATTATGGGAATCATCAATGATGACGAGGCGCAGATTGTGTTCTCCGACACGCCGGGCGTGTTGAAACCAAATTATAAGTTACAGGAGTCTATGCTCGCTTTCTCTGAGAGTGCTCTGGTTGACGCTGACGTGCTGTTGTATGTGACTGATCCTGTGGAGAAGGTGGACAAGAACAGTGACTTCCTGCAGAAGGTGTCAAAGCTCGATGTGCCTCTCCTTGTGCTCATCAATAAGATTGACTTGACGAATCAAGAGAATCTTATCCGTTTGGTGGAAGAGTGGCATGAGATGTTGCCAAAGGCTGAGATATTGCCGATATCCGCTCTCAACAAATTTAACGTGGAGCCAGTGCTAAAGCGTATCAAGGAACTGTTGCCAGAGTGTCCGCCTTATTTCGACAAGGACCAGCTGACGGATAAACCTGCGAGATTTTTCGTCAGTGAGATTATTCGTGAGAAGATTCTCTTGTATTATGATAAGGAGATACCTTATTCTGTTGAGGTCGGCGTGGAGAGTTTCAAGGAGGGCGATAAGCATATACATATCAATGCGGTCATTTTCGTGGAACGTGACTCCCAAAAGGGAATCATTATCGGCCATGGTGGACGCGCTTTGAAGAAAGTTGCTACGGAGGCAAGAAAGAGTCTTGAGAAATTCTTTGGAAAGAGCGTGTATCTTGAAACCTTTGTCAAGGTGGATAAGGACTGGAGAAACTCAGACAAAGAGCTTAATCTATTCGGTTATAATCCTGAGTAAAATACTCTGGTTTATATATGCTGCGTAAGCAGCTGACCTGATGTGACGTCAGGCGTTTGTGTTTATGTAAAAGTCTTTTCCTGCCCATTCTGAAGGGGTGGGTGAGTCATCGGGAAAAGATAGTATTAACCTTTTAAGGTGATTATGACTCTCTGTTCGTAAGAATTACAGAAATGGGAAATTTAGTTGCTATTGTAGGACGCCCGAACGTGGGTAAGTCGACGTTGTTCAACCGTCTCACAAAGACTCGTCATGCTATTGTGAGTGATGAGGCAGGAACAACACGTGACCGCCAGTATGGCAAATGTGAGTGGGGAAACAAGGAGTTCTCCGTCGTTGATACTGGTGGATGGGTGGTTAACTCTGATGACGTGTTCGAAGAGGAAATCAGACGTCAGGTGCTCATCGCCATTGAGGAGTGTGACGTGATTCTGTTTCTCGTTGACGTCAAGACTGGTGTCACTGATTTGGATATGGCAGTGGCCAACATTCTGAGAAAGAGCGATATTCCTACTTTGCTTGTCAGCAACAAGACAGACTCCAATGAGTTGCGTTATGACGCTGTGGAGTTTTATAAGCTCGGACTGGGTGATCCGATGTGTATATCTGCCGTGACAGGTAGTGGTACTGGTGACCTTCTTGACGCCATTGTTTCAAGTTTTAAGAAGGAGATGCAGGAGGTCATAGAAGATGACGTGCCGCGAATTGCAGTCGTCGGAAGACCAAATGCCGGAAAGTCTTCCATCATCAATGCGTTTCTCGATGATAATAGAAATGTGGTGACGGATATTGCCGGAACGACTCGTGACTCTATATACACAAAGTACGAGAAGTTTGGATTCAACTTCTATCTCGTTGATACTGCGGGTATTCGTAAGAAGAATAAGGTGACGGAGGACCTGGAGTATTACAGTGTCATGAGGTCTATTCGCGCCATAGAGAATTCTGATGTGTGTGTGCTCATGATTGACGCCACGAGAGGTATTGAGGGACAGGATATTAATATCTTCCAACTGATACAGAGGAACCAGAAGGGGCTTGTTGTTGTGGTGAACAAATGGGATCTCGTTGAGGATAAGTCCAACGCAGCCATCAAGTGCTTCGAGAATGCCATACGAGACAGATTCGCTCCGTTCGTGGATGTCAACATTATCTTTGCGTCTGCGGTGACAAAGCAGAGAATATTTAAGGTGCTAGAGGAGGTTCAAAGAATTTATGAGGTCAGGACTAATAAAGTGTCTACTGCCAAGCTGAACGAGACAATGCTCCCGATTATAGAAGCGACGCCGCCGCCATCACTGAAAGGAAAGTACATAAAGATCAAGTATTGTATGCAGATTCCTGGTACTCGTGTTCCATCATTTGTGTTCTACGCCAATCTGCCGCAGTATGTTAAGGAGCCGTATCGTCGATTCCTCGAGAATCAGATCCGTTCGCACTGGGATTTCAGGGGGACACCGATAAATGTGTATATACGTCAGAAATAACTATGTGACTCGACGTATGAGAACAATAATATGTTTACTCTTGTTGTCGTTGCTGATGACAACTTGTGGTACATCAGACAATTCGGAGGAGGCTGTCAAGACAGCTTTCTCCTCTGCTTTTGAGGAGTTAGAGGCAGGTGAGTATGAAAAGTTTATAAGACGTGTTGATGATGAGAGCCTGTCAGACTCAGTTATGAAAATGTATGTGTTACGTACATACATGCAGTATCATGACAAAGAAAAGAAGGAGAGAGGACCGCTGACTTCAATCGTTGTTGAGAAAGTGGTGTTCTTTTCTGATTCTTGCTGTGACGTGTTTGCAGACTTCATGTATGCAGACAGTGTTGGAGATAGACGTGTACAACGTATGACTCGCAAGAATGATGAGTGGAAGCTAAGGCTTAGAAACTGATACCATATAAATATTAAAAACATCAAAGATGGAAAGAAAAGGAAGCTCCATGTTCGCAACAAAGATAGGAGCGATACTCGCAGCTGCAGGCTCTGCCGTTGGTTTAGGTAATATATGGCGTTTCCCTACAGAAACGGGAACTAACGGAGGGGCTGCATTCATTCTCATATATGTCTTGTTCATGATATTATTTGGTGTACCTATTATGGTGACTGAGTTTGCGGTGGGACGATATGGTAACAAAGATGTGACCCATTCGTTTCTCACAATGAGTGATGGAAAGAAATGGTGGAAATATATGGGGCTGATGCCTGTCGTTGCAGGTTTCCTCGTTCTGAGTTATTATGCTGTTGTAGCAGGATGGACATTATACTATGCTGTTGTGGCAGCTTTGGATGGATTCTCTGGTAAAGAACCACATGAGTATTCCGAGTTCTTTAGTTCGTTCGCTTCAGATGAAGTGAAACCTATAGTATGGTTGGTCGTAGTCGTGATGTTTACCGCTGCTATCGTGGCTCTTGGCGTGAGACGCGGGATAGAGAGAGGAGCGAGAATCATGATGCCATTGTTATTTGTTTTCATCGTGGTTCTCGTTGTTTGCTCTATGACTCTTCCCGGAGCATCTCAAGGTGTGGACTTCTTGTTACGTCCGGACTTCAGTAAAGTGAATGGCGCCACAGTGTTGTCAGCCATGGGCCAAGCATTCTTCTCGTTAAGTGTCGGAATATGCTGTCTCTGCACATATGCGTGTTATTTCAGAAAGGATGTGAATCTGATTCATGACGGGTTGAGTGTGGCGATTATTGACACGTTGGTTGCCTTGATGGCAGGTTTCATAATATTCCCTGCGGTGTATTCCATACCGGGACTGAGTCCAGACGCAGGTCCTTCGCTAGTGTTCGTGACCCTACCAAACGTCTTCCAGCATGCCTTTGGCGACGTGGTGTGGTTGTCATATATCTTCTCGGTACTATTCTATCTGCTTCTTGTCATGGCGGCATTGACATCTTCAATCTCCATGCTTGAGATGATAGTTGCGTTTTTTCATGAGGAGTATCGCGCAAGTCGACCTTTGGTCGCTGTGTTATCATCGGTGGCTTGTATATGTTTGGGCGCATTATGCTCATTATCCTTTGGCAGTTTGTCCGATGTCACTCTGTTCGGCATGACGATTTTTGACTTCTGTGATTTTTTGGTAGCCAAGCTGTTGATGCCGGCAGGTAGTCTTCTTATCTGTGTCTTTGCCGGATGGGTTGTCAAGAGAGACAATATGTATGCGGAACTGACAAATGGCGGCGTGGTCAACAGATATGTATTTCCTGTGTACTACGCAATAATAAGATATGTGGCGCCGATTGGTATATTATTGATTTTCTTTAATGGTCTCGGTTTGGTGTGATGCTATTATTGATTTTGTATGTACTGCTCATCACTGTTTTCCATATCAAAGCAAGAAGATGTGGCCTTTCTCAAAATATGTAAAAATAAAAAGAAATACACATCTAAAATTGGTAATTATTGGATAAAATAGTAATTTTGCAGCCGGTTTCGCTTTGCGAAGTCGTTGTATTTACGTAATATAATGAAAATAAATAATTAATTACAATTAAATAAAGAATGAATATTTCGTTGCAGAACATTGACAAAGTCAATGCAGAGCTGACAGCTGTCATCGAGCCAGCTGACTATACAGAGAAGTATGCGAAAGCTATTAAAGAGACCAGTAAGAAGGTGAACATGCCTGGTTTCAGACCGGGAAAGGTTCCTGCAGGCTTGGTTAAGAAGCAGTACGGACAGTCTATTCTCGCTGAGGAGATTAACAAGATTCTTCAGGAGAGTCTTTTTAACTATATACGTGAGAATAAGGTGAATATGCTAGGCGAGCCATTGCCTATCGATGAGGGTCCAATTGACATGAAGGAAGGTAACACTTTCTCCTTCAAGTTTGGTATCGCACTCGCTCCTGAGTTCAAGGCTACACTCACAAAGAAGGACAAGGTGGCTTTCTACAATGTTGAAGTTAGCGACGAGATGGTGGAGAACCAGATTACTATGTATCGTCAGCGTGGCGGCTCTTATGAGAAGTTGACAGATGACCAGACATATCAGGATAACGACATGGTTAAGGGTGTTATCACTGAGCTCGATGTTGAGAATCCTGTGACTGCTGAGGGCGCAGTTCTTCTTCCAAAGTATTTCAAGAATGAAGACCAGAAAGCATTGTTCGAGGGTGCTAAGAACAACGATGTCATCAAGTTCAATCCGTCTGTAGCTTACGATGGCAATGAGGCTGAGCTCGCTTCTCTCCTCAAGGTCTCTAAGGAGGATGCTGCTAATCACAAGGGTGATTTTAATATCCAGATTACAGAGATTACGCGTTTTGTTCCAGGACCGCTCAACCAAGAGCTTTTTGATGCCATCTATCCTAAGGGAGAGATTAAGAGCGAGGATGCGTTCCGCGCTAAGGTTAAAGAGTCTATTTCTGAGCAGTTCGCAAAGGACAGCGACTATAAGTTTATTCTCGACATACGTAAGTATTTGACTGACAAAGTTGGTAAGCTTGAGTTCCCAGATGAGAAACTGAAGAAGATTATGCTTGCTAATGTTAAGGGTGACCAGTCTAAGGTTGATGCTAACTATGACAAGTCTATCGAGGATCTCACATGGCATCTTATCAAGGAGCAACTCACTGAGAAGTATGAGATCAAGGTTGAGGATAAGGACGTTAAGGACATGGCCAAGGAGGTTACTAAGATGCAGTTCGCTCAGTATGGTATGCTGAACATTCCAGAGGAGTACCTTGAGAACGCCACAACTGAGATGCTTAAGAAACGTGAGACTGTCGACAACCTTATCGACCGTTGTGTGGAGGTTAAGCTCGGCGCTGTGCTCAAGACAAAGGTTACTCTTGAGGAGCAGACTGTTAGCGCAGAGGATTTCAACAAAATGTTTGAGTAATTAAGATGTGAGCTGGGGCTGTCTTAGGCAGCAACAGCAGAGCCTTCAAAAATAAGTTTAAAAAAGTGATAAGAATTTTCTTCTTATCGCTTTTTTTTATACCTTTGTTTAAGGCTGGTTCTGATTATCGGCAGAATGTCAGAGAGAGCAGTGGCTCATGTCTGTCTCAACGATGATGACTGGAACGCAGATGACTATGAGTCAGCGTGTTGAAAGTGGTGACACTTAATAGTGGCTGACGGAAACATCTTATGATATTACATGGTTTATTTGTTTTTAGGACCTGCCTATGTGTTATGAGTCAGTCATAATGCAATTCTTTAATGAGAGTTTTTAATTAAAAACGCATACAGGATATTAGTTTATGAGTAATGATTTTCAAAAGTTCGCTGTTAAACATTTAGGAATAAGCAGTATGGTCCTTGATGATGTCATTAAGGCGCAGTCCGGTTACCTTAATCCATATATATTGGAGGAACGTCAGTTGAACGTAACTCAGTTGGACGTGTTCTCTCGTCTTATGATGGATAGGATTATATTCCTCGGTACCGAGATCAATGACTACACGGCAAACGTGCTACAGGCGCAGATGCTTTATCTGGATTCTGTTGACAATACTAAGGATATAAGTATATATATCAATTCTCCGGGTGGTAGCGTATATGCCGGACTTGGTATTTATGACACTATGCAGTTCGTGAACTCTGACATCCAGACGATATGTACTGGTATGGCTGCGTCTATGGCTGCTGTGCTTCTCGTGTCCGGTAAGGAGGGAAAGCGCTCAGCGCTTCCTCACAGCCGTGTCATGATACACCAGCCTCTTGGTGGTGCGCAGGGACAGGCCAGCGATATTGAGATCACCGCCAGAGAAATCGGTAAACTTAAAAAGGAGCTTTACACGATAATCTCCGAGCACAGTCATCAGCCGTTCGACAAGGTGTGGGCGGACTCTGATAGGGATTATTGGATGACTGCAGCTGAGGCTAAAGACTATGGTATGGTGGATGAGGTGATGAGCCGTAAGCTGTAGTCTGATTTTATTAGTGTTTTGTACACTGCAACGTGATAATAAAAAACGAAAAAACAAGTCTTGCTTGCGGGTTTGCATATCAGTTGGACTGATATGCGACAGCGGCGAGATTGCTTTATCCTCTGTGCACTCACGAGGATGTGATTGAAATGTTTGATGGCAAATAAGATTAGGAAATGTAATTTGTGCGGACGTGATGAGTCTGAGGTGGGATATCTGCTCACTGGCGTTAATGGTTGTATATGTAATGAGTGTGCTGTTGAGGCCGGAGAGATAGTGCGCGCCAACTCAATGAGCCGCAGTGAGGTGAAGATTGACAATCTTCCTAAGCCGAAGGAGATTAAGGAGTACCTGGATAAATATATTATTGGACAGGATGATGCTAAAGTTGCTTTGGCGGTCGCTGTATACAATCACTATAAGCGACTCAATAATCCTGCGGCGGATGATGAGGTTGAGCTGGAGAAGTCGAACATCATTATGGTCGGCAGCACTGGTACAGGTAAGACACTGCTGGCTCGTACAATAGCCAAGATGCTCGTTGTGCCTTTCACCATTGTCGATGCTACGGTGCTCACACAAGCAGGCTATGTCGGTGAGGATGTGGAGAGTATACTCTCTCGTTTGCTGCAGGTGTCAGACTATAAGCCGGAAGTGGCTGAGCGCGGAATCGTCTTCATAGATGAGATTGATAAGATAGCGCGCAAGGGTGACAATCCTTCTATCACCCGTGATGTGAGTGGTGAGGGCGTGCAGCAGGCTTTGTTGAAGCTTCTCGAAGGTTCTGTTATCAACGTGCCGCCATATGGAGGCAGGAAGCATCCGGAGCAGAAATTCATTCAGGTGAATACGAGAAATATATTGTTTATCTGTGGTGGTGCTTTTGACGGAATAGAGAAACGTATTGCGCAAAGACTGAACACTCATGTGGTTGGATTCGGAGCGTCTCGTGACTCTTCTCAGATTGATAAGTCAGACTTCATGCAGTACATATCTCCGATGGATTTGAAGTCTTTTGGACTCATACCTGAGATTATTGGTCGTCTCCCAGTGCTCACACACCTTGAGCCGTTGGGAAGAGATGCCCTCAGACGAATATTGACAGAGCCAAAGAACTCTATTATAAAGCAGTACATCAAGATGTTCGAGCTTGACGGCGTGAAGCTGACATTCGAGGAAGAAGCCCTTGACTATGTCGTCGATAAGGCTGTAGAGTTCCATCTTGGCGCGCGTGGACTGCGTTCCATCGTTGAGACTATAATGATGGAACCAATGTACGAGATACCATCGCAGAGCCTCAAGGAGTATGACGTGACGCTTGACTTCGCCAAGAGCCAAGTGGAGAAAGCGAACATGAATGCTCTGCAGAACAGAGGCGAGTGACGATGATTTCGTCAGGTGTATTCTGATATTGTGATATGTCAAACGCATTGTCAGAATATACCTTGTCCTTCTTGACAATTTGTGCCGGATATTTTTGCGGAATAATTTATCTTGTATATATTTGTGTAAGAGTAATACCTCAGGTCATACAGTGTGTAAAGAATGTATGGCCATGGAACGTGGCGAGAGAACCAACCTAAAGTAATGAGCTTAACCAGACCGTGATATGAAGAAACATGCAACTCTACAAGATGCGTTAAAGTACTACTTTGGATTTGATTCATTCAAAGGAGACCAGGAATTGATAATTAGAAATGTTCTTGAGAAGAAGGACACGTTTGTGCTAATGCCTACGGGCGGAGGCAAGTCGCTCTGTTATCAGTTGCCTGCGCTTCTGATGGAGGGAACGGCCATAGTCATATCACCGCTCATTGCGCTCATGAAGAACCAGGTCGACGCAATCAAGTATGTCAGCGAGGAGGAGGATATCGCACATTTCCTGAATTCCTCACTCAGTAAGAGTATGATAGAGAAGGTCAAGTCTGACATCCTGTCGGGTAAGACCAAACTTCTATACGTCGCTCCGGAGTCGTTGACAAAGGAAGAGAATGTGGAGTTTCTCCGAAACGTCAACATCTCGTTCTACGCCATTGATGAGGCTCATTGTATTTCTGAGTGGGGACACGACTTCCGGCCAGAGTACAGACGTATACGACCTATCATACAAGAGATTGGGGAAGCGCCGGTTATAGCGTTGACAGCTACAGCTACGGATAAGGTGAGGGGTGACATCAAAAAGAATCTCGGTATATCTGACGCTACTGAGTTTAAGTCGTCGTTTAACAGGCCTAACCTGTATTATGAGGTGCGTTCCAAGACTAAGGACGTCGACAAGGAGATAATTAAGTACATAAAACAAAACCCTGGAAAGAGTGGAATAATATATTGCCTCAGTCGTAAAAAGGTTGAGGAACTGGCAGATATCCTTAAGGCTAACGACATAAGCGCTGCGGCGTATCATGCCGGCATGGACTCTACCATGAGGTCTGCCACCCAGGATGACTTCATCATGGAGCGTATCGATGTGATTGTGGCTACAATCGCATTCGGGATGGGTATCGATAAGCCCGACGTGCGTTTCGTCATACATTATGACATTCCAAAGAGTCTTGAGGGGTATTACCAGGAGACAGGCAGGGCGGGACGTGATGGCGGCGAGGGACGTTGCATCGCCTTCTACGCTAAGAAAGATCTTCAGAAACTTGAGAAGTTTATGGAGGGAAAGCCTGTGGCTGAGCAGGATATTGGACGACAGCTTCTGTACGAGACTGCCTCATACTGCGAGTCGTCTGTGTGTAGACGAAAATTGTTGCTCCATTATTTCGGAGAGACATACGACGTGGACAATTGCGGGAATTGCGATAATTGTCTGCATCCAAAGAAAAAGGTGGAGGCTACGGAGAACCTGACGCTTGCCATCAAGGCGATATTGGCGGTGAAGGAGAACTTCAAGATTGATTATATCGTGGATTTCTTACGTGGAGACGAGACGGAGTCTATCACGGCGCATAAGCATGAGAAGCTTGAGGAATTCGGAGACGGAGCAGATGTCGAGCCTAAGATGTGGAGAGCCATAATACATCAGGGACAGTTGGAGGGCTATATTGAAAAGGACGTGGATAATTACGGACTTCTCAAGATAACCAAGATGGGAAAGAAATTCCTCAAGTCACCTACTCCGTTTATGATGGTTGAGGACAACGACTTCGATGAGTTTACCGATGGCAGCTCAGAACAGGGTGGAGTGGGTGTAGCTGATGAGGAATTGTACTCCATGTTGATAGACTTGCGAAAGAAGATGTCGAAGAAGTTCGACATCCCTCCTTATGTGGTCTTTCAGGATGCGTCGTTGGAAGCCATGGCCACGCTTTATCCTATAAGTACAGATGAGTTGCAGAACATTCCGGGTGTTGGTGCCGGCAAGGCTAAACGTTATGGCAAGGAGTTTTGTGACCTTATAAAGAAGCACTGTGAGGAGAATGATATTATCCGTCCAACGGATATGCGCGTACGTACGGTGGCAAACAAATCGAAGGCTAAAGTGAACATCATTCAGAGCATCGACAGGAAAATTGATCTTGAGGAGGTGGCCAAAGCCAATGGTATGGAGTTCGACGAGCTGCTTGACGAGTTGGAGGCTATTGTCTATAGCGGAACGAAGATAGATATTGACTATTTCATTGGTGATGTTCTTGACGAGGACTCCGTGGATGATATATTCTCTTATTTCCGCAACAGCGACAGCGACAACCTGAAAAAAGCCGTGAAAGCTCTCGGCGATGACTATTCTGAGGAGGAGATAAGGTTGATAAGAGTGAAGTTCATATCAGAGATGGCGAATTGAAAAAAACGACGTCTTTCTTACTTTTACTTCGATAAAAATACTTATCTTTGCACGCAATAAAATTTTTAGATATATGTCATCATTTATTGCAGATAAAGTTGTGATGGAAGGACTGACCTATGATGATGTGCTGCTCATACCAGCATATTCCAATGTTCTTCCACGTGAGGTTTCTCTTAGTACAAAGTTCTCTCGTAACATTGAGTTGAAGGTTCCGTTTGTCACTGCTGCCATGGATACAGTGACCGAGGCTCCTATGGCTATAGCAATAGCTCGAGAGGGTGGTATAGGCGTTATTCATAAGAATATGTCCATTGAGGAGCAGGCAAGACAGGTTGCTATCGTGAAGCGCGCCGAGAATGGTATGATATATGACCCGGTGACAATCAAACGCGGCTCTACGGTGAAAGAGGCTCTTGACATGATGGCTGAGTATCATATCGGCGGTATACCTGTTGTTGATGACGTGAACACGTTGGTAGGTATCGTGACGAACCGTGACCTTCGTTTCCAGACTGACATGAACAGAAAGATTGATGAGGTGATGACAAAGGAGAACCTCGTCGTTACTCATCAGCAGGCGGATTTGGAGAGCGCTTCTCAGATTCTTCTCAACCACAAGATTGAGAAGCTGCCGGTCGTGGATGATCAGAATAAACTTATTGGGCTCATCACTTACAAAGATATAACTAAGGCTAAGGATAAGCCGATGGCATGTAAGGACTCAAAGGGACGTTTGAGAGTGGCAGCCGGAGTGGGTGTCACTGCTGATACATTTGAGCGCATGGAGGCTCTTGTTAAGGCGGGTGTCGACGCTATCGTTATCGACACAGCACATGGTCACTCTGCCGGTGTCATCGAGAAGGTGCGCGAGGCTAAGAAGCATTTCCCTGACGTGGATATTGTTGTCGGTAACATCGCCACAGGTGAGGCTGCCAAGGCTCTCGTTGAGGCTGGCGCTGATGCCGTCAAGGTGGGTATCGGCCCTGGCTCTATCTGTACTACACGTGTCGTGGCTGGTGTCGGCGTGCCTCAGTTGTCTGCCGTGTATGATGTTGCAAGTGCGTTGAAGGGAACTGGTGTGCCTCTTATCGCTGATGGTGGTCTGCGTTACTCCGGTGATGTCGTGAAGGCTATCGCTGCCGGCGGCTATTCTGTGATGATTGGCTCGCTTGTGGCTGGTACTGAGGAGGCACCTGGTGAGACGATTCTTTTCAATGGACGTAAGTTTAAGTCATATAGAGGAATGGGTTCTTTGGAGGCAATGGAGAATGGCTCAAAGGACAGATACTTCCAGTCTGGAGTGGTGGAGACTAAGAAACTTGTTCCGGAGGGCATCGCTGGTCGTGTGCCTTATAAGGGAACAGTACAAGAGGTGATATACCAGCTTGTCGGTGGTCTGCGCTCAGGAATGGGCTACTGTGGTGCCGCAAGCATTGAGAAACTGCATGACGCAAAGTTCGTTCGTATCACTAACGCCGGCGTTCTTGAGAGCCACCCGCATGAGGTGATAATCACAAGCGAGGCTCCTAACTATAGCCGTCCGCAGTGATGATTGTGACCGCAGAGCATGGTCAGACACTTGAAATGTCACAGTCTCGTCAGTTGACTGACCGATGACAGAGATGTATAATGACAATCCCGGTTCGTCTAAGTGACGGACCGGGATTTTTAGTGTTTCATCCGAACCAGTGTAAATTATCTTTTCGGATAAATTGGGGCTCTATCCTGTCCCTTATTTTAGACACTCATCTCGTGTTGTGCGGTCTAATGTCTTGCTATGCGGACAGAAAAGCCGGAAAAAGCGGTTCGTGATACAAAATTAAAAGCCTAAGTTACAAAAGTGAAATGATATGTCTGTCAGATTTGGTACATTTGCTCATTCAATAATTTTAATCCATGAACTATATGAGACAAAAGATTCTGACCTTAATTTTTTTTACCTTTTCTATTTTTGGCGTATCAGCTCAAGTGCTGAAAAGTAAAACTGTTGATGATGGCGGCTCAGGTATGTTTAAGTCTGTGGCGGTAAAAGAGAAGACGATGAAGGATTTCGTGATTTATCGTCCTAAAGACCTTATGCACGCGCATGCCCGCTGTGGTGACTTGCCTGTTCTGCTGTTTGGTAACGGAGGCTGTTCTGACACGAACATAGGATATGAGCGTATGTTGAGTGACGTCGCCTCTCACGGCTACATCGTCGTCGCCATAGGTGAGATGCAAGACAAGCGTCTCGACAGGAAGGAAGGTCGTTCGGAATCGTCGGAGTTGACTCGCGGGTTGGACCTCTTACTCAAACTGAACAGGACCAAAGGTACTGACTACTATCATTTCATAGACACCACACGCATTGCTGCCGCTGGTCATTCCTGTGGCGGAGCGCAGGTGCTGTGTAACGCTTCAGATCCGAGACTTAAGACATATCTCATCCTCAATGCGGGAATGGGTGACATGGAGATGGCCGGTGCCAGCCGCGCCTCATTATCCAAGTTGCACGCACCTGTTTTATATATAGTGGGAGGACCAAGTGATGTGGCGTTTGTCAATGCCCAGAAAGATTTCGGTCGTATCAGTCATGTCCCTGTGTGCCTCGCCAATCATCCAGCCTCAGGTCATGGCGGAACCTACCACGACCAGTATGGCGGTGATTACGGACGTCTGGTGACTGCCTGGCTCGACTGGCATCTCAAAGACAAGAAAGAAAACGCTTCGCTTTTCCTGAAGGAGTCGCCGGAGGGTTATGCCGGATGGGAGACAAAGTCTAAGAACTTCATTGACTTCCGTAACACCCGCAGCCTGTGGATTGAGAATGGTGACCGACAGATTTACGGAGTCCTGAATCGTCCTGTCGCTGCCAAGGGTCGTATGCCGCTCGTCATCGTGAGTCATGGCTTCAACGGCACTCACCATTTCGCTCAGGACTATTTCAGCCCGTTGGCAGAGCTTGGCTATATGACATACGCCTTTGACTTTCCGTGCGGGGCGGTGTACAGCCGAAGTGACTCAAACACCATGAACATGTCAGTCCTGGATGAGCAGAGCGACCTGAGGGCTATCATCAATTACTTCCGCGGCCAGGATTATGTCGATTCCGAACATATTGTGCTGATCGGTGAGAGTCAGGGAGGACTGGTGTCTGCGCTGACAGCGTCACAGAAGCATGATGAGGTGAGCCGTCTCGTCCTCATCTATCCTGCCCTGTGTATTCCTGACAACTGGAACGAGCGTTACCCTAAGATGGAGGACATACCAGACACCACACGTCTGTGGAACGTACCTCTGGGACGTCGTTTCTTCGAGGAGGTCAAGCCGATGAAGGTGTTCGAGAGCATTGACTCTTTCCAAGGTCCAGTTCTCATCATTCAGGGCGACGCGGACAATGTGGTGTCAATGGAAGACTCTCGTCGCGCGGCACAGACATACAAGAACGCCAAGTTGCATGTCATACCTGGTGCCGGACATGGATTCAAACCGAGAGAGAGAGCTGAGGCAATAGAGCAGATCAAGTCTTTCCTGAAACGCTGACAGACGGCGCTGATGTCGGGTAATGGCCAGCACATAATAAGTGTTAAAAAAACAAGGACTTACAAACGCCTCTTATGGCATGTATCTACTTCAAAAACTTCAATTATCCAAGAGAAAATTCTTTTTTTTCTTCCTGAAATTGTTTCTGACAAGAAAATCCGTGTTGATTTCAATGCTCAGGACATCTCCTCCAATGGCGGTTTGCTGCTTGTTGGGTGTATGAAAAAGAGCCTTGCTTGGTAAATTGGCAGTCTGATTCCCGATGAGTGTAAACAGAAATTCATCCATCATACCTATATGGAACTGGTAAGCCAGCACGTAGGTCAGATACTCTGCGGCTATGTGGATGCCAACGACTGCAACCAGCTGCGTTCTGACAGTGCCCAGAAGATGTCCGTGGGTCGCAAGCCGTCAGATTCGGACCTTTCTTCCTTGCCCACGATGACACGCCTTGAGAACAATGTCTCAAGTAAGACTCTCTACCGTATGGGCAAGTTGTTCCTTGACGAGTACATATCATCATTTGACAAGACTCCGAAGAAGATCATCGTCGATGCCGACGACACTAATGCCAACACGTACGTTGCACATCAGCTCACGCTATTCAATGTCTAGATGGAACTATGGATAAAGGACCAGAGTCACTTACCAAATCACCTTACCATTTCGCACTTTTTTTCCTGTCCGAAACTCCTCTTTTTTCGTTGACACATGGCAGTGAAAAAATGACTTCTGGAATTTTCCCGTGTTTTATTCGGCGTCTGAAATTCTCAGGTTAGGACGATGAAATGTTAAGGTTAGGATTTTTTAATTCTCAGACCTGCGTATGGACTATATCCTAACCTAAGAATTTCAAAAAAGAGACCTAAAGCTTTTGAACGCATTGTAATAAGATTATCAATAAGTTAACCAAAAATCGAAGAAAAATAGGCATAGGAAATTTGGTGACATTGTAAATTGTCCATTATTCCACCATGTTCCTACGCCTTACTTCCTCCTCTCATCTCCGCTTTCCGCACTCACAAGGGAAAAACTGACGGCGCATGAGTCCACCCGTCCCGTGGCTGCTGACTACGGAACGAGGATTAACAAATTCAAGTCAGACCTCGCCGCATGGCAGACGGAGCAAGACCGCTTGCAGGAGAGGTTCGACTTCTGGACTGACGTGGCAGAGGACTATCAGCGCAAACGCGCTGAGGCAGTGGAGTCAGGTGAGGAAGCGACCGAGCAGAACGAGGGTGTACCGACAGACGAGCAGCAGGATGTCCGTTTGCAGGAGAATGAGGATGCAAACGAAACGACAAACGAGGATATCACTCAGACAAACGAGGAGTCAGACGTGACGGACGAGAGAGAGTCAGGTGAGACAGACTCGGACAACGAGCAGAATGGAGAAGCCGACAAGCCGTCGTTCCTTGACGCTATCAAGACCATTGTGACAAAGGGTAAGGATGCGGCGAGCAAGCTTTTCAAGATGAAATTCTTTGACGTGGCACAGACTCCCGACTTCATGAAAGACTTGGGAATCACAGGTGAGAAGTTCACGATAGCCTATGGCGTAATGTCTCGTCACTTTGACAAGGATGCAAATCACAATCTTACAGAAAGTGAATGGAAACAGCTTCCTGATGCGATAAAACGTCCATTTGCTATAACCAAGTATTTCTCAGACAAGGAACACAAAAATCAAAAAGGTTATCGTTTATACACGATTATACCAAAAGGACAAGGTTATGTGGTTGTCGGTGTAGACGTGAAACGCATGAACCAAGGAAAGGGAAAAACTATCCTTGAAATCAATTCCATATCAACTGTGTTCGGTAAAGATGGCGCAATCACTGAGTTTGAGGAGGAAATATACAGAGACAAAAAAATCACTCCTGAACAGCAGGCACTTCTCAAGAAGCCTAATTCTTCTCAATATCCTACCGAACAGGAGCAATCTTCTGTCGGCAAAGATAACAAACAAATATCTGAAAAGCAAGAAAAAGAGGAAGATAAAAATAATGACAATGCAAAGTCAGAGCGTAAGGACAAGATTGAGGACGTGGGCGAGCGGTTAGAGGGAGCGCGTAAGGATATGCTGAAGGTGTTGAGCAAGAGCTTTGAGGATGCGACCGTACAAGCGTTGATAGAATTGCCGTTCTCTAAAGTGTTTAAGAAGCCTGACTTGAAGAAGACTGTGGAGAGTGGTGCGCTACGTGAGGAAGATGCACTGTTCTTTGAGGCATTGTTTGCGCTGATGAACACAAACAAGCCGAGACTCACGAGGTCTGAAGCACAGAGAAAGAAAAGGTATGACGGTTATGAGACGAACGTGGAGAAGTGGGCAAAGCAGACGCACGACACGCTGTCTTTCCTTAAAGAGTTTGTCGAGGCTACCCCGGAGCAGCGTGACATCATGATGCGCGCGATGACGGAAGACCATTTTCCATCTCGTGAAAAGGAGCTTGCGGACATAGAGCAACGCAAGGATTGGAACAAAGACTACACTTATGTTGACTCAGACGGAAAGGAACAAAAAAAGAAATATGAGTGGGGAGATAAGACTACGCCTAACATGGTATGGGTGATGCACGAGATATTGTCAAGGCTTGGCTATGAGGTGGGCGACAAGGTAGATATACCATACGGTGTAATCAAAGCGTCTTCAGACGGACTGTATTATGTGTTGGAAAATGACAAAGCAGAGCGCAACTACGCTATTGGCACGTTTGCAAGCATAGAAGATGCAATAGACGCAGCGGTGTATCTTGCAAAGCTGAAGCGTGGTGACACCGACTTGCAGCATCCTCAGAGATTGTTTAATACAAAGCATACGAAGACAACCTACAAGGATAGTGGCAGGTATAGGGTTATTTATGGCGCTAACCTGACTGCAAAGGAGTTTGACAGCAAGGAAGCAGCGGACAAGTTTGTAAAGGAGAAAGAGGCAAGGGGTGTCTCTGCTTATGCTTCGCCAATACAGGAGATTGACGAAATGACGGACTATGTGGTTACGTTCTATCATCCGCTGACTGGTGAGAAGATACAGATGGATGGTGAGAAGTATGCTACTAAAGCAGAAGCCCGTGCATATCTGTCAGAGAACATGGAGAGCGTCAACGAGGCAGTCAATGCGAAAGTGCGTGAGAAAGCGGGACAGAAAGGACAGAAGAAAGAACTGACCGCCGACGACATGATGCACGTGAGTTATTCGTACGACGTGATGAATAAGACTGCGAGCTATGCCGTGTATGTGAACAAGGAGGTAGCCAACAACTATGGTATGCCCGTAATGTTGCGTGAGGGTTTCAAGACACGCGAGGAGGCAAAGCGATGGCTTGAAGAGCATAAGGCAGAGATATTCGACATATACAAGCAAGCAGAGGCTAAACGTAAAGCATACGTCTATTTCTCCTCAGGACAAGACACAAGGGTTGGTGAAGACTACCGCAACGGCAAGGACGTTACGGCAGAGGACTTCATGAATGAGTTTGGTTTCCGTGGTGTACAGTTTGGTAACTGGACTAATCAGCATGACCGTCAGATGGCAGTCAACCAGGCATTTGATGCGCTGATAGACTTGGCGCGTTTGCTTGGCGTCTCGCCGAAAGCTCTCAGCCTTGGTGGTAAGTTGGGTATGGCATTCGGTTCAAGGGGCAGTGGTAATGCCAACGCACATTTTGAACGTGACGAGTTTGTTATCAATCTCACAAAGACAAGAGGAGCCGGCTCACTTGCCCATGAGTGGTGGCACGCACTTGACAGTTACTTCGCAAAACAGGCTGGCATGGAGCTTGGCATGGTGACAGAGCAGGCCTCATTAGAAATACGCGCGGAGCTTCGCAAGGCATATAATGACCTCGTTGATACAGTCAAGAGAAGCGATTACTATGAACGTAGCCGAGAGAACGGTTCGTACTGGAGCAGCATCAGGGAAGTCACTGCTCGTCTGTTTGCGGAATGGGTTGACCGTGAGTTAAAGAAGCGTGGTGAGTTGAACACTTTCCTGTCACGAGGCGCAAATGTGGAGCGTTGGCAGAAAATGATGTACAATATTCACAAGGCAGCTGCAATGGTTGCCGGCAATGAGCCAATAACCTTTGATGAGTTCAAGCAGACAAAAGAAAGTCTGAAAGGCTTGCCTTATCCGTCAGCTACGGAGGTTGATGAGCTTGGCGATGCAGTGCGCAACATCTTTGAGACCGTGCAGGAGCGTGAGGATGAGACGACAGGTGCGGTGGCATTATTCCACAAGGCAGTCGAGGAAGCCATGGAGGTGTCAGAGCAGGACACAATGCTCCGTGATGCCCTTGCCGACATCATGCGCAAGGCTGGCATCGACGTGGACATGGAACACGGACAAGAGGTGCTTGACATGGCGAACGGAGAGGATGGTGTGAGATTCATGGGGTCAAAGGTTGAAAAGCGCAAGACTCACCTTGCTGACGCTCTCGGTGGCAGAGAGATGACCGAACAGCAGAGGACCGTTTCTGATGTTTATACCGGTGCAGCAGATAACTTGCCGTTGACCGTGGAGCGTGACGGCAAGGATATGACAATAGTCATGCGTCAAGGCAAAGAAGAAAATGCTGGCACAAAGCATAGTCTGTATCGTCATTATGGCACAACAACGGGTGTTATTACTGCTGATGATGTGATGCGTATTCCAGATGTACTTGCAAAGGGAGAACGCACGGAGAAGATGCGTGGAAAAACACGCTTGTATGAATATACGTTGAAAGATGCTGACGGTACTGTGTTTACGGTATTGACAGAAATGAACAATCGTTCAGATGAAGTGTTTGCAGACTTTTATTCAAATAGAAAAGCATCATCAATCGCTCGTCAAACACACTCAGAAGAGGCACAAGCCGACATTGATAATGCTTTGTCAGCTGCAAAGGTAAGCAATAATTCTGAATCAGCAAGCAATAAGAAGGATAATTCTGTTCGTGAACATCGTGTTTATCATGGCTCTGGTGCGGACTTTGACGCTTTCAACCACTCACACATGGGCGAGGGTGAAGACGGTGCATCTAATTATGTAATCTTCAACGAGGCAGACGCAAATATTACGGACAAGGTACGTTTCTTCCGTACTTCCGATGGAGAAGTGTATGGTTTCGTCAAGGGAGGAAAGATATATCTTGATTCACGCATTGCAGGAAGTGAAACAGCAATACACGAATACATACACCTTTGGACAGAAGCAGTACGCAAGAACAATCCTAAACTTTGGAACGAGATACGCAACATCTTTGAGACTGACAAGGAGGTAGCACCATTTTGGGATAAAGTCAAGAAAGATTACCCAGAGTTAAGTGGTGATGAACTTCTTGAAGAAGTTATTGCGCACTATTCAGGCAAGCAAGGCAGTGAGAAACTTAATGCCGCAGTCAATGAATTGACAAAGGAGAATGACGGCAAGCTGGATGCCGACACTATCAACAAGGCTATTGACAAGGTACGCACAACTCTCAATCGTTTTTGGGATGCAGTAAAATCTATCTTCAATATCAAAGACCGCAAGGCTGAGGACATCGCCGACATGGTGCTGCGTGACCTGCTGAACGGAGTCAAGCCGGACGCGAAAGGCGAAGCAAACGCGCGTTTCTCTAAATCCACAGACTTGGACAGGATGTATCCTAATTGGAATGACACGCAGACAACATCTAAGGGCGGACACTCAACACAAATAACTGGAACGGTAAGCACATACAGAAAGATTGGCGACATGCTTGTCAGTAAAGGTATGAATAACGTGTCCATTCTTGACGCGAGCAGCGGAAAGGGTGTCGGCACAGAGGCGTTGCGTGACATGGGACTCAATGTCGACGATGTGGAACCGTACGCACCGAACGACAGAAAGAATGTTCCGACATACGACAGCTACAACAAGATTGACAAGAAGTATGATGTCATAATAAGTAACGCCGTGCTTAATGTCGTGCCAGACGATTGGAGGGCTGACGTGCTGAGAGACATGGCTTCACATCTTGCTGATGGTGGCATGATGATTATCAACACAAGAGGTGTAGAGGACGCTAAGACCGTAAAGAATAAGGTTGAGCTTGACGATGAGACAGAGATTCTCATCTCTAATGGTAAGGGTGGTTATCGTAGTTATCAGAAATTCTTCACACACGACACATTGTCAAAGTTCATTACAGACACTCTGGGCGACGGTTATGTCGTGGAGAAAGCAAACAAGAACAATGCGGGCTTCGCAAACTCAAACGCCGTCGTGGTGCGCAAAAGGAACACCTTACGTGGTTCCACAAAAAAAGCCTCCACCCAAAACCGCGTCGGCGCAAGCGCAAGTGACACTGCCGTTTCAAGTGAAGGCGTTGCGAATGTAAGGCAAAATCTCGAGAGAACCAAGAAAATATACGAGAATCTCGCAAATCGAACACGTGGTTTCATTACAGATATAGCACAGGCGTTAGGTTTGCATCCACACGAAGCAAGCAAGTACGGCACGTTTACGACTGAAGACGGTAAGGTGTTCACACTCCGTATCAGCAACCATAATGCCTCAGTCGCTAATTTCGATGCGAATGGAGAGCGAGAGGGGATAAGCGTTGTGATTTCTAAATATGGTAACAGAGGTGTCCGAAACAACGGAAAAGCGCATGTCACGGAATACTTCTATCCAAAGAGAGCCATAGAGCAAGCGGAGGGAAAACCGTTGGCGGCAATCATCGAGTCAATACAAGACTTGTTGACAACGGGCATATACACAGACAAGACAGGAATTGCGAGGAAAGAGGAAGTCAACATATCAAAAGACACACCTCGCTATTCTGAATTGTTCGGTGACGAATCCGTCACAGACTCAGAGTCCACAGACACGGAGTCCATGTCAGAAGCCGTGCGTACCGTCGCTGACGAGCTGCACACACCAGTCACCATACTCACGTCAGAGAGTGACCTCGACGCGTCGGGACTCAGCGAGCGGGTGAGACGGAAACTTAAGGAGGATGGCAACGGACTGTACATTGACGGAAAGGTGTATGTCTACCTTCCTAACTGCCGTGACGCCGGAGAGGCGGCGAGAGTCGTCCTCCATGAGGTGGTAGGACACCTCGGCTTGCGCGAGCTGATAGGCGGTGAGTACTACGACACGTTCCTCAGTGAGCTGTACCGCGCTCTCCCTGACTCCGTGCGCTCGGTCAGCATCTCCTTAGTCTATGTCGGTTTGCTTGCCATGACAAGATGTCATCCGAGCTGTGTTTTAGTTCATTTTTATATTTAATAACATTTATAAATACGAATGTTTCATGTTTTTTCATTAACTTCGCACGCAAAATATGAAAAAGAGCCGTGCTGGGTTCTTGTTACTTGGTATTATATAGTAAGTGATGTGCGCATGCATATTGCCGTGAGCTGACAATCAGTGATGTACGTGCCAGTCGACTGGTGACGTAGCGGGTTTGTGTCGGGCGACATCCAAAAAGAGAATTAAAATGAGAAAAATAGCATTCGCTGTTGTTGGAACATTACTCGCTGCCAATGTTATGGCACAGGTTAGTGATCCGGTCGTAATGACGATAAATGGAAAAGACATCACTCGTTCCGAGTTTGAGTACTCATACAATAAGAACAACTCTGACGGTGTGTTGGATAAGAAAAGTGTAAAGGAGTATGTTCCTTTATTCGTGGATTTTAAGCTCAAGGTAGCTGCGGCGGAAGATGCCGGTATTGACACGATTGGGAAAATACGACGTGAGTTGGCGGGATATAAGGAACAGATGGTTCTTCCTACTATTGTCGACACGGCTTTTATCGAGCGTGAGGCTCGCATCACTTATGACAACACGGTGGCCCGATTCGGCGGTGACGATATGCTTACGGCGTCTCACATCCTCGTGCTCGTCCGTCAGGATGCTAAGGAGTCACAGAGGGAGGCTGCGAAACAGCGTATCGACTCCATCTATAAGTTGCTGCTTAACGGCGCTGACTTCGCGGAGATTGCGAAGAAGTGCTCAGATGACACGCACACTAAGAATAACGGCGGAAGTCTGGGACAGTTCGGTAAGGGCATGATGATTCCTGAGTTCGAGAAGGCCGCATATGCGCTGAAGGCTGGCGAGATGTCTGAGCCGGTGCTTACCGCTGCCGGTTGGCATATAATAAAAATGGAAGACAGACATCCTTTCGAACCTTATGAGTTCCATCACGACAATATAGTCAAGTTCCTGGAGCAAAGAGGAGTCAAGGAGGCTTCCGCCAACAATTATATCGACTCTGTGGCAAAACAGCGTAACGTGAGCCGTGAGGTGATAGTGGATGAACTTTGTAAGAAACTGCAGGATAAGGACCGTGACCTGAAGTATCTGTCACAGGAGTATTACGACGGAACTCTCATGTATGAGGTGTGTAAGTCTGAAATTTGGGACAAGGCGAAGAACGATGAGGCTGGTTTGCAGTCTTTCTTCAACAGAAACAAGAAAAACTACGTGTGGGACTCGCCTCGCTTCTGTGGTGTGGTGATACACGCCAAGGATGAGGCTACGTTGGCCGCTGCCAAGAAGAGACTGAAGGGCGTCGATGAGGCTGACTGGGCGAAGACTCTCACATCGACATTCAATAATGACTCTGTCAAGCTGATACGCGTGGAGCGTGGCATATATAAGAAAGGTGATAACGCGAATGTGGATAAGTTGCAGTTCAAGACTGGTGAGCTGAAACCTACCAAGGGATTTGAGGCTACAGGAGTATACGGCAAATTGGCTAAGAAACCAAGGACGTACAAGGACGTGAGAGGCCAGGTCATCACTGACTATCAGACCATGATTGAGGTGGACTGGGTCGAGAAGCTGCGAGCTAAGTATACGGTGAAGGTTAATGACGATGTTGTTGAGACTGTAAATAATCATTAAAGAATCGGACAATGAGAAAGTGGTTTTGGACCTTTGCTTTAGCACTGTCGGCTAACGTGGCGCTGACATACGCACAGAGAGGTGTGGCTAATAATGTTATAGATGAGGTGATATGGGTGGTAGGTGATGAGGCTATATTGAAGTCAGACGTGGAGCAAGCCAGGATTGAGGGTCTGGCTCAGGGACAGAGATGGGACGGAGATCCGTACTGCGTCATTCCTGAGCAGCTTGCCATACAAAAGCTGTTCCTCCATCAGGCGGCTATAGATAGTGTGGAGGTGTCTGACAATGAGGTGTTCCAGAATGTCAACGACAGAATAGAAGGATTCATCGCTCAGGTTGGCTCAAAGGAGAAACTTGAGGAGCTGATGAATAAGAGTCTCACACAGATTCGTGAACAACAGTTCACAGTCGTCAAAGACTATCTCATGATGAGCCAGGTGAGAGAGGGACTGGTAAGCAACATCAAGGTTACTCCGGCACAGGTGAGACGATATTTTAAGGATATGCCGGAGGATAGCATCCCGTTTGTGCCTACTAAGGTGGAGGTGCAGATTATCGTGCGCAACCCTAAGATATCACAGGAGGAGATTGACCGCATAAAGGATGAACTCCGTGAGTATACGGAGAGAGTTAACAACGGATCACAGAAATTCTCCACTTTGGCACTGCTATATTCTGAGGACGCCGTGTCTGCCAGAAGAGGTGGTGAGCTTGGTTTCGTGGGAAGGGGTGAGCTGGTGCCTGAGTTCGCTAATGTGGCGTTCAACCTGACAGACCCTAAGGCTGTGTCTAAGATCGTTGAGTCTGAGTTCGGATATCACATCATACAGCTCATAGAGAAACGTGGCGAGAGAGTCAACGTGCGTCACATACTGAGAAAACCGAAGGTGTCGGACGAGGCGTTGACGGAGGCTGTCAATGAACTTGACTCTCTGGCTAATGAGATACGTAAGGGTACGTTCACGTTTGACGAGTCAACACAGTATGTGTCTGATGACAAAGAGACACGTAACAACCACGGACTGATGGTGAATAAGGCGGAGAGCGTGTCTTACGGAACACCGAGATTCGAGATGAAGGACCTGCCAGCTGAAGTGGCTAAGGCTGTGTCATCAATGAATATAGGCGAGATTTCAAGGCCTTTTGTCATGATCGACTCTAAGGGTAAGGAAGTGGTGGCTATCGTCAAGTTGAAGAATAGGATTGACGGACATCACGCTACGGTGGCAGATGATTATCAGGTTCTGCAGAATGTGGTGGTTGATAAGCTTAGCCAGGAGAAGATAGAGAACTGGATTAAACAGAAGATGAAAACGACTTACGTGAGAATCAACGAGGATTGGAGAAACTGCGAGTTCCAGTATTCCGGCTGGATTAAGTGAGTTGGCGCGCCATCTGTGTTTTTACGTAAGCATATACATGTGGAAGGCTGATGAGTGATGCTCATCACTTGTGACACACAATAGGAGATTGTTGTTTTGAGAATAACAGAATACATACGTTCGTGGAGAGGCGCAACGAGCCTTGTCTTGTCTCTCTCCATATGTTCAGCCGCAATGGCAGACGTCGCAGACGACAGAAAGGATAAGATGGGTTCCGATAATAGGGTCCATCTTATCCATTCTGATGTCTTGTTCAAGACTGCTAGAGACCCCCGCGCTGACGTCTTGGTGGGTAAGGTGCGCCTGTTCCATAGTGGCATGTATCTGGATTGTGACTCCGCTCGTTTTTTCCGTGAGGATAATTCTTTCAACGCGTATGGACATGTTAAGATGTGGCAGGGAGATACCTTGACGCTGACTTGTGACACTCTGTTGTATGACGGAATGGAGCTTAAGGCACATACGCTGGGACACTCGGTGTTAAGACATAAGAACACACGACTGGAGACGGATTATCTGGATTATGACAGACTGTATGATGTTGGCATGTATCCGTACGGAGGCACATTGTATGACGATGATAATGTGCTGGTGAGTGACTGGGGACAGTACACGCTGGGCACGCATGAGGCGTTCTTTACAGATAATGTGGTGTTGACCAACCCGAAGTTCAAGCTGATATCCGACACTTTGTATTATTATTCTGACACGAGAAAGGCGAAAATCGTCACTCCGACCAATGTCACGTCGAATGACGGAACATTCGTGTATGGTGAGTACGGCGAGTATGATACGAAGTCTGAAGAGGCTTTCTTGCTTGACCGCTCGTATGTCATCAAGGATATGCGTAAGATTGTGGGCGACAGCCTTCATTGTAACCGAGAGACGGGCATGTTCGAGGCTTTCGGGGATGTCGTGCTGACTGACGACGAGAACAGCTGTATGCTGACAGGTAATTACTGTTTCTATAATCAGAACAGTGGAGAGGCGCTGGCTACGGACAGTGCCGTGGCGTATGAGTTCTCCGAGAAGGATACCTTGTATGTGCACGCCGATACGCTGAGGATGATGAGCTATAATATCGACACTGACTCCGCATACCATGACCTGTTTGCCTTTCATAAGGTCCGGGCTTTCCGTGTTGATGTGCAGGCTGTGTGTGACTCACTGGTCAGCCATGAACGTGACTCTTGCACGTATATGTATGGACAGCCGATATTGTGGAACGAGGGACAGCAGGTCTTTGGAGAGGAAATCCGTATATATAACAATGACAGCACCGTGAGCTGGATACATATCATCGGACAGGCGACAACCATTGAACGGCTGGACTCTGTCTCGTACAATCAGGTGGAGTCTAAGGAGATGTTCTGCTATTTCAAGGATAATGCTCTGGAACGTAATGAGGCGCATAGCAACGTGTGCATAGACTATTTCATCGCTGAGGATGACGGAACGAGGATAGGTATGATGTACAACGAGACCTCTAAGGTCATTACATATATGGAAAACAAAAAGATATCCAAGATATGGATGGCCGGCTCGACAGGAACGATTTACCCTCCGTTGGCTATACCTAAGGATAAACGCTACCTTAATCGTTTTGCTTGGTTCGATTATATCCGTCCTATGAGTAAGGATGATATATTTACATGGAGGGGAAAGGACAAGTCGGCTATGCTGAAAAAGTCTGAGACAAAGGAGGTTCCTCTTCAGAAGCTCGATAATATTAAATAAGGTGTAAACAACGGAGGGTGAGTTTTGCCCGCCATAAAACATTGTTCTTCTATGGGTATGTTTTCAGTAAGGAAGCCAAGAGGCTTTCAGCATAATTACATATATTATGATCCTCGTAAGGAGAAATTGGAGAAAATAGAGGAAAAGGCTAAACGTGACCTTGGCATCTTGCCGCCGAAAGAGTTTACTCCTGAAGATGTGAGGGGAAAATTTGTCGGCGCCACAAAGTATGTGAGACAGCGAAAGGAGAGCGGAAAGAAGCCGGTTCCTTACTCTGTGCTCATCATAGCGATTATTGTTCTGTTGGTAATAGCTTATTTTCTGAAAACAGGTCAACTGCCATTTTAATGGAGGATATCATTCATCTTTTGCCTGACTCCGTTGCTAATCAGATTGCCGCGGGGGAGGTGGTGCAGCGTCCATCGTCTATCGTTAAGGAGATGGTGGAGAATTCTATTGACGCCGGTGCGATGAGTGTCAAGGTGCTCGTCGTTGACGGTGGCAAGACAAGTGTGCAGGTCGTCGATGACGGAAAGGGTATGTCTGAAACGGATGCCAGGATGTGTTTCGAACGACACGCCACGTCAAAGATTCGTGAGGCTAACGATCTTTTTAAACTGTGCACTATGGGCTTCCGAGGTGAGGCTCTGGCGTCGATAGCCGCAGTGGCACATGTTGATCTTACGACGAGGAGACAGGATGATGAGTTGGGTACTCTCATACATATTGAGGGGTCGAAAATCATGACTCAGGAACCTGTGGCGTGTGCCGCGGGAACGAATTTTGTCGTCAGAAACTTGTTTTATAATGTGCCGGCAAGAAGGAAATTCCTAAAGAGCACTCAGACGGAGTTGTCGAGCGTGATCCAGGATTTCGAACGTATCGTCCTGGTCAACCCAGATATCGCTTTCTCATTGTTTAATAATGGGACGGAGATGTATCATCTTCCTTCGTCAACGGTGAGACAGCGCATTTCTGATGTGTTCGGCAAAAAGATTAACGCTGAGCTGTTGCCTGTTGAGGTGGAGACGTCTCTGGTGACTATATCAGGATATGTGTCTAGACCGGACTCGGCTAAAAAGAGAGGAACAAAGGAGTTTTTCTTCGTCAACGGCCGTTTCATGAAGCATCCTTACTTCCATAGCGCCGTGATGAAGGCTTTTGATAACCTCATACCTGTCGGAGAACGTGTGTCGTACTTTATATATATGTCCGTCGACTCCTCGTCTATCGATGTCAATGTGCATCCTACTAAGACAGAGATTAAGTTTGACGAGGAGCAGTCTATATGGCAGGTTCTTTATGCTACAGTGAAAGAGACACTGGGCAAGTATTGTAATGTGCCAATGATTGACTTCGACGTGGATGGTAAGCCTGATATCCCGGTGTATAGGTCTTCTAACGCCGCACCATCTATGTATACTCCGCCAAAAAGTGCGCAGACCACGTATAATCCGTTCAGGGAAAATAGGGAACGTGACGTCACGTCAGCAAGAAACTGGGAGTCTTTGTATGATGGCGTGGGTGGACTGGATGACTTGCAGACGCTTGAGCCATCATCACATAATGACCAGGCTGTATTGACAGGCCTTGAGGCTTCTTCTATGAATGCCAATGTTATACCGGACGCGACTTCTTCTTTTATCGATGATATTTGCGACGACACGAAATTCGATGAGGGAATTATAGCAGACTCGGCTCCACGTTTCCAGTATTTGGGTCGATATATAGTGACAACATCATCCGCTGGTTTGTTGTTAGTTGACCAACATAGGGCTCATGTGAGGGTCTTGTTTGAACAGAATATGAGATGTATGAGGGAACATGGAAGACCTGTGCAAAAAATGCTGTTCCCGGAAATAGTTCAGTTCAGTCAGGAGGAAGGTGTTGCTGTCGAGGATATTATTGGAGATTTGTCTGCATTGGGATTCGATATCTCTAACCTTGGTAATGCTGCGTACTCCGTCAATGGAATACCATCAGAGGTGATTGGCGTGAATATTGACAACTTGTTGCATGAACTGGTGGCTTCAGCCATGGAGAAAGGCGTGAACCTGCGCTCTGAGGCAAGGGAGGCTATGGCTCTTGCGGTCTCAAGGGCTTCTGCGATATCTTATGGACAGGTGCTGTCGGACATGGAGATGGGTAATCTGCTTAAAGAACTCTTTTCTTCTACTTCTCCCGCATTGACTCCCGATGGTAAGGTCGTCTATCGAATAATTGAGAAAAATAATATAGAAAATATGTTTTGAAGAGGAAAAAATGAAGGAAATTCCTCAAAAACAGAAAAAAATAACAAGAAATGACGTTTTTTTTGTGTTTTTTTGAGGTGGGAATAAAATATTTGTTATATCTTTGCGAGTGAATAAAGTGAGAAAACGTGTCTATAGCGCATTATACGACCGTTTTTCTTTCGATGAGAAATTGAATGAAAAAAATAATTGTTGTATATAAATTGATTTCTGTATTATGAAAAAGTTAATGATGTGCTTGGTCTTTTTAGGCCTCGGTACTGTTGCTGCTAATGCGCAGGACTGCGAATTTGAAACATCTGCAACTGCTGACTACAAGTACACGAAGGTAGCTACCAATTCATTTTGGGCTAACTGGTTTGCTCAAATCGGTGGTGGCGTCGGTGTAGGTCATAAGAACGGTTATTCTTTCAGTAATGCAATGGATTACGGACGTACTTATGGAGTCGCTGTGTCTGTTGGTAAATGGTTCACTCCAGGATATGGAATGCGTTTAACTTTGGACTGGGAAGCTTTCGGCGGTCTTGATGATATCAATGTTCAGGGAGATATATACGCGATTTCAAAAAAGAGTAAAAACTATGGATATTTGGTATATGAGAATCTTTTCAATATGTCAAATCTCTTGTATGGATATAACGAGAATCGTTTCTGGAATTTCAGCCTTGTTCCAAGAGCGGGTGCTGTGCGTAACTTCTGTCTTGACACGTATACTCCGTTGATTGGAGTAGGCTTCCAGTCAATGTGGCGTTTCAGTAATGAGATAGGTGTCTATCTCGAGGGGTCTTTTAATGTGACTACTGACAAATTCTTTGATAACTTTACCGGCGATTACTCTAATGGCTCTGAGAAAATTTACGACTTGAAGATCGGATTCTGCTATAACTTCGGTAAGAACACATGGTCAAGAGCTGTCAATCTCGAGGATTACGAGGCTCTGTCTGAGGAGGCTTGCGCTAAGCTGAATGACTTGCGCGGACAACTTCAGAGCGAGCAGGATGAGAATGCGCGTCTTCGCGCTGAACTGGCAAAGAAGCCTGTTGAGGTTCCTGTGCCTGCGGCTGAGAAGATTATCGTAGCCAATACGGTTTCTACATTCTTTAATATCAACTCTTCTAAGATTAATTCTAAGAAGGATCTTATCAACATCGAGGCTATCGCTACTGCGGCTAAGAATACAGGCGCTAAGGTTGTTATCACAGGTACTGCCGATAGCAAGACAGGTTCTTCCGCATACAACCAGACTTTGTCGGAGGCTCGTGCTAAGGCTGTTGCAGATGAACTTATCGGTCTTGGAGTCAGCAGCGACAAGATTGAGACTAAGGGTCTCGGAGGCGTAAATGATGTGGAACCTTACACTCTCAACCGTCGTGCGATTATCGAGTTGAAATAATAGATACTTAGTTAAGCAATAAATATACAGTAATCATTGATAGCGTCGCTCTTGTTGGGGCGGCGCTTTTTTGTGCTGTTGGTAGTTGCTGCTGTTTGTTTTAGATGTGGTGAAAAACGTGTCTCTAGTGCTCGTGATTACTCTCTTTTTGTGCAGTTTAACGTTCTGTTTACTTTTGCCCTGTTGCTAATTCTACGTAAATCGTGAATTTGTGTAAAAAAATGTTACTTTCATTGTTGTTATTTGGTAAATATTGCTTAACTTCGCACGGTATAATATGGACAGAAGTGTCTGCTTCTCTAAAATTGGAGTTAATGAAGATGATAATGTCTTTTGGCCGTTTGGGGTGTGTTGCTGGTTTTGTCTCTGTTTTGATGTGTCTCATCTTTCCGTTCTTGAAGGCTGACGCGCAGCAGATTATAGGTACAGAGGGACTGATAAACATCCCTACGGCTGAAATGAGAGAAAAGAAGACTTTCGTTGGAGGCGTGAATTATGTGGGTGCTAATATTCTTTATTATGACTATCCCGTGTATAACTATTTTATAGATTTCACACCGTTCCGCTTTATAGAGATGACTTTTCGCTCGACTCTTATAAAAGAAAAATTGGAGATGCCCTCTGATTCGTATTGTGAACAAGATCGTTCTTTTACATTAAGACTGATGCCTTTGTATGAGAAGAAGTATGTGCCAGGGGTTGTTGTCGGGTGGAATGACTTTTACTCTAATATGGGACGAAGCTATTATGCGGCTTTGTATGGGGTGATTACGAAACATATCTCAATTGTTGGAACGGGAGTTGTTGGCGCTACTGTAGGCTATTCAAAACTTACTGGCAGTGGAGTTGTCTATGACGGAGTTTTCTGTGGTGTTGATTTTAAGCCGTCTGTGGTTGATTGCTTGCGTTTGATGGCAGAGTATGATACGCAGGGGTGCAATGTGGGAGCAGGACTTTGCATATGGAAGCATTGGAATTTGTTGGCTTTCGCCAGGGATTTTAAAACTTTGGGTGTTGGTTTCTCATATCAGTACACTATAAAATATTAGTATTATGAATGTTTTTTGTGTATTGCTTTTGTTTTTGATTCCATCGTTAGTGTACGGACAAAATGCATCGGATAGGTTAACTGAGACGGGATTCGAGAATATCCGTGAGGTGTGTTGTGACGATACTGTCTATGCGTCAATGGAGGATCCTACGTACAGAGGCGTGTTCAGAGGATCAGGTGTCGCACTGAATGTGCTGAGATCTGTTTATCCTTCGGCAAATGTCTTTAATGTGGTTATTAAAGAGGATAATAAAGGACGAGTTGCGATTGAGGCGATTAATGATGATGGTGCTTGGAGTGTTGATGTGAATTATGATTCCCGTTTGATTGAGAATAAATTGGATGATTTATGTGGAGACAACATGCAATCTAAGTCTTATGGGAAGATTAATATAATAATGTACCCGATTGTTTCTCTCGACAATCACTTGCTGTATAAGTTGTTTAGTTATGGCTTGTTGATTGCTCCATCAGTTGAGACAACGTTATGGAAAGGTAATCATATTGTTTTGCAACCGATTATTCCGTTGGTCAATAATTATGATTTTTTTGAAGAGACAGCAAATCGGCATGTACAAATTGGTTCTTTGAATATACAACAGGATTTCACCGCAAACGCTAAGTGGTGGAGACGCCTATCTGCCGGTTTTTTCCATTATAATTATCTTGGATTTAATCTTGAGACTGGACTGCATTTCACAAAAGCTTTTGATTGTGGAGTGGAATTGAGCCTGGCAAGATGGCAAGACATGAACTCTGGGGTGTTGAAGGTCGCTGACGATAATCTTTTCGCTGCGTTGCTTAAGATGAATTATTATCATAGCGAGACATCCTTGGATTTGAGTCTGACTATGGGACGTTTCCTCTATGGTGATTATGGAGTGAGAGGTGATTTGGGATGTAGGTTCGGTGAGTATTTCATTGGAGTGTACGCCACACTGACAGGTGGAGAACATAATGCGGGATTTAATTTTAGTATTCCTATGTCTGGAAAAAAACAGAAGAGAATGGGAGTTGTGTCTGTCAGAATCCCTGAGTCGTTTGATTGGGAGTACAGTATGTCTTCAAATTTCGATTGGAAGGATAAGAATTGCGGAAAGACTGTCGAGGTAAAGGCTGCTAAAGATAAAGCGGCGCATTATTGGGAAGCTGATTATATTAAGAAGTATCTTATGAAATTTCTTAATGGTGAGGTTGATTGATTGTGAGAAATAAAAATTATAGTAGAATATAATAACTTTGTAACAATGAAGAAATTTAATTTTCTTTTGACTGTGATTGCTATAACAACGTCGAGCTTGCTGACGTCTTGTTTTAGTTCATCAGGAGAATTGAATCCACTGAACCTTCCTCAGTTTAAGGGACAGCCTGGTACATATATTTCCACTAAGGGAACAACGTACGTTACTGCGTTGTGTGAGGTTCCTGGACTTTCTGGTCAAGGTGTTGTCCCTAAAGAGGTGGCAGTCGCATTGGAAGATGCTGGATGGGGAGGTATTTTGTGGACTTTGGAGGAGTCAAGTGACCCGAATCTTTCTGTTCTCACAGACCCGTCAAGTGTTTCTTCGCATGATTTTGACGCAAGGGTTATACACGCTTTCTGTATTCCTGATGGAGCGAATTTCAAGGGTAGCGAGATAACTTTCAATATCAAGACTGATAAGACTTATGGTATGGACGTTTCTTGTAAGTTGAGAGGCGGAACTGATGATGATGATCTTGCGGTTACTACTGACTCTAAGTCAATCATAGTTAAGGTTCCTCATTTCTGCTATTGGGATTTCTATATGAAAGGTAATCTCACTGTTACAAGGGTTGATTCTGTTAATTCGGATACTATTCACACATTTGTGAATATTGGTGATAATATCATTCGTTATTCTTCTAAGTTCGGATATCAGACAGACGAGACTAATGCTTTTGCTATTAGTTATGTAAAGCAGATTCTTGGAACAAAGACTGAACTTTCTGTAAGTTATCCATATTATGAGACAGAGAGTGCGGGATGGTTGGTTTATCACATTTGTCAGAGAGTCGCTACGTTTGTGATAACATCTGGTTCTCAGACTTATGAGTTTAAGGCGTACGGCGAGCCGATATTTGTTAAAGACTCGTTTATATCTTATGATCATGATGGTGGTTCAGGAAGTAACTGATTGGATTGAGATATAACAAAGTGTAATATGTGAATTTTAAATGCGTTTCTGGTTTGTTCACCATTAACGCATTTTTTTATTGAAATGAAAAAAAACTTTTGTTTTCATAAAAAAAAACTATATCTTTTTTATGTATTTTAGGAAAATACGTATCTTTGCGCTTGAATATATAAAGTAATGTGGAATTTATCTAATGTGTGTGGGAGTAATCTCGTTGAAAGTATGAACAGAAATCTTGTCTTTGTCTGCTTGATTCTTGTGTCTATCTTATCAGCAAAAGCCCAGGGAGAATGTGATATGTCTGAGGCCAGTTTGAATGAGCTTGGTTTTGAGAATGTCAGAATGGTTGCTGATGGTAATTCCATATATGTTGCTTTAGAGGACCCGTCTCATAGGGGTACGTTTAGAGGTGCGGTGGCAGCCTTGAAAGAGTTATACCGTCAGTCACCAGAGCTTAGGCATGTGTGTATGAATATTGAGGAGTACGGAGTTGCACGAGTATGTGTGAATGCTTTGAGAATTGATGAAGAGTGGAATGTGACTGTTGGTTATGATGTTGATTCCGTTAAGAATGTGTTGCGTGACGTGAAATCTTCCAAAAGCACTTACGGAAAGATTGATGTCAGTTTGATTCCAATCGTTTCGCTTAACAATCACTTGTACGATAGACTCTTTGAAGTCGGTTTGTTTTTTTCACCATCGTTCTCTACGTCGTTGTGGAAAGGCAATAGGATTATCGTTCAACCTTTGATACCTGTATATACTAATTATGATAAGTATAATTCTCATAAGAATGTCAGGTTGGGGGTAGCTGCGATCAGTCAGGACGTGTTTGAGGATGAACATTGGACTGGTAAAGTCGCACTTGGTAGTTTCTATCAGGATGTGGTTGGAGGATATGGAGAGATTGGATATCGTATGAACTCGAGATTGGACTTGGGAGTACATTTCGGTTATAGTTATACTTCTCTGTTCTACGATTCAAAGTGGTATTTGGGAAAACCGGTCTTATGTAATGCGATGCTTAAAGGCTCTTATTATGAACCACGTTACTCGTTTCAGATTCAGTTCCAATGCGGACGTTTTATGTTCGGAGATTGGGGAGGACGTTTGGATGTGACAAGGCATTATGGTGAATATGCGATTGGAGTGTATGGAATATTAACTGGTGGTGAACATAATGGGGGATTCCATTTCGCTATACCTTTCGGAGGAAAAAGACAAAAGAGAAATGGTTTTTTCCGTGTGAGATTGCCAGAGTATTATGACATGCAGTACAGTATGGTCTCTTATTGGAGATATACTTGGGAAAGGATGGGGCGAGAGTTTGAGGAGATTCCTGATAAAAATAGGTCCGCTCACTATTGGCAGGCCGAGTATATAGAAAAATATATCAATAAAATGCTCAACAATACATACGAATGAGATGCAGTATGTTGATGCGTTTTCAGTTATTAAGAAAATTATAACGTAAAATAGCGAAAAAATTATGAAGAAATTAGGTTTCCTTTTAAGTACGTTTTTGCTGTCCCTGACAAGCGTATTGACGTCTTGTTTCAGCAATGACATCCCAGAAATCGTTATCAATGGATCTACTGGTTCTACTTCAGACCAGGAGGTTAAGATTAATGATGATGACATTCATCCTTCTGATGACTATTCTTATACTATTGTGTCTAATGTCTCAGCTGAAATTTATGTTGATGGTGTTAAGAAGGCTCAGGGTGTGTCTTTCGTTGGATATGCCGTAAAGGGTGCTACAATAGTTGTTACCGCTTCAGTTTCTCCTAGTCTTAAGAGTACTTATTATAGTGGTACTCTCACTAAGATTGTAACGCTTGACGCTCCAAGTAAGGTTGTGCAGCTCAACTTCCCAAAGAACTCAACAACTGGTAACTTGACTGCTACAGATTATCCGTATAGTATTTCACTTGGTGATGCTATCAATTGGCTTACTTATGGTAATGCTGACAAACGTATTAAAGCTGGTGATACACTCGTTATAAAGAATACTTCTGCTAATGTGTTTGAGCCTTATGGCTCAAACGGTAGAACGTATGCGGAGATGAGACTCTATTCTTCTATGTTGAACACAGCCAAGAATAATGGTCTTTCAGACGAATCTATATTCACGATTACTGCTACTAACGTGCCGATTTTTGCTATCAATGAGAATCTGAATAATTGCGAGGAGTGGTTCTCTGTTGTTCGTCTCTCTTGTACTCCGGACGGAGCTCGCTTTGGTTCTTATCCAGCTCTTGTGACTGTCAAGAATAAATACTTCGAGAAGGATATGTTGTTCAGATGCAATGGTGCGTCTAATGGTCTTACTCTTAATCCTGATGGAGGCTCTGTAAGTATGGAGTTCTCTCACTTCTCAGACTATGATATAGAGGCTAATGCGAAAGTTGTCCTTCAGGATGAGAGTGATATCGTTGTGACTCAGAGTTATTTCGATTGTCGTGTCGGAACATATGACTATAGTTATGTTGTTTACTCTGGTTATACTTGTGACTATTCTGGTAAGAATGGTTTTATAGACAAGTATCTTATTGCTAAATTTGGTACTAAGAAGACAATTAAGTCAAGAACAGTTTCTATCACTAACATGACTGCTCGTGCTTCTGTTCCTTATACTTCTTATCAGAAACTCAGAAGATATTTTGTGTGGTTTGGTGATTTGAAGGTTGAAGTCTACGTTTATGGTGAGGACTGGCTTGAGATTGATAATGGCAATGCGGTTCCTTGGACTGAGGTAAGACATTCAGGAATGAGTGCTGAGTGATATATGGAGGGTGTGTGATTTTACACACCCTCTTCTTTTTTCTTTTGTGAATGTATGTTCCTGATTGTTCGGATTAGTGAGTTAGTCCTTAAGTAGTCGTCCCTTGAAAACTATTTAATTATTTAACAACCAATAAAATAAGGCTCAGCGGATTTACCCGGTTGGTCAGGCTTGAGCTAATCAAGAATAAAGTGTAGCCAGCCTATACATAAAGAAGCTGATGTCTGCAACCCCTCTGAACTGTGTTCTGAAAGCCTTGATTTTAGCATTGAAAGACTCTGCTGATGCATTGGTGAGCCTGTCCTCGAAGTAGTTGATGATAGTGGCGTTGTGGTTCTCAAAGGTCTCGACGACCTTGTTGAAGCCGTCATCGCCAAACGTTTCTACCTTGTTGTACCATCTTGCCAGATTGAGCCTGGCCTCTGCCGGCTTGGACTTCCTGTTGAAGATGTCCACGAGTTCGAGATAGATGTTGTACGCTTCCTCCAGTCTGGGGAACATCCTGAAGAGGATGGCAGCCCTCTCCTGCTGCTGGGCATTCCACTTCGTCTTGTGCATGAGTATGATATGTCGTCTTCGTGCCATGATCTGTGGCTTGGTCTCTCCGTTCTCCATCCTTTCCGGCTCCCACTCACCGATAAGGTCTTTCTCCGCTCTTGTGTGTACTGCCTTGCGTTTGGCTCGGTGCTCCCTGATGGCCTTGTTCTCCTGGGCAAGAACCTCCCAGCGTGTAGAACTCCACGACCTCACCTCAACCAATCGTGAGATCGTGGAGTTCTACAATCTAAGGGGAGAAAAGGAACGCATCTTCGACGACATGAACAACGGATTCGGGTGGGCCAGGCTGCCGAAGTCGTTCATGGCAGAGAACACCGTGTTCCTGCTGCTGACGGCACTCATACGGAATTTCTACAAGTTCATCATGGGCAGGATTGACACAAAAGCCTTCGGACTCAAGAAGACGAGCCGCATCAAAGCATTCGTGTTCAAGTTCGTCAGCGTACATGCCAAGTGGATAAGGACGGCAAGGCAATATCTACTGAACATCTACACGGACAACAAATCATATCAGAACCCTTTCGCACTCACTGATGGCTGATAATCCGAATTCGCGGGTCAACGACTGCATAAAGCCCCTGTAATGCTTGACGGGGTAAGGGGAAGGTGGGCATGAGCCATACATAATCACGTCTCTATTGGCAAGACTATCGTCAGATGGAGCAGCGGCTGGAGAAATTAGCATCCGAAACTATTACTGTCCGCTAAACATTAAAGCTCCATCAAAAAATTAGGGCTGGCACTTTG
>CALCEL010000024.1 GCA_937900485.1 uncultured Prevotellaceae bacterium | reverse complement strand
CACTCAACGGTCTTAATTCTCTTCTTGGTGGTAACAAGGTGAACCGACTGGAGAAGGAAAATGCCCAACTGCACAGAGAGGTGGATGACTTGAACGAGCGCATTGATAGGCTTTACATTGATATGCAGAAGTTGAAGGACAGCCACACAAGGGAACTCAACCGTGTCAATGAGCAGCACCAACAGGAGGTGAGCAACCTGAAATGCATATTAGATAAGGCTTATAGATGGTTCCCAAGTTTCAAGCGTTTCCTCAACATGGAGCGTGAGTGCCTGGAGTGTGGCTTCAACATAGAACAGACCGACAAACTGCTGCATGGGCAGACTATCAATTATAGTGGATGGCTTCACTCAAACGAGTATAGGCGTAATGCATTAGCCGATAATGTCACGGCACAAGTGACAAGGGACGAGAAACGAAACCTGTCCCTCCATATCAACGAGACACCCATTGCCCAATGGTTTAAGGAGCAGTTCGGAATAGGGCAAAGAGAGGCACAAAGGAAGGGAATTAGGCTATAAGCCTATCCCTTTTTGGGTCAAAACAGCAAAAATGCCATAATCGATATACGATTTTTTGTAAATCCGACTCTATTTTCGCAGAAAAATTGTAATTTTGCACCGTATTCTTCGGAGTACAAGACATATTGCTCAATAATCTCTCAATCACCACACGAGAAAGAGCAAACCTTCAATATTGGGACTGCAACCCAAACGGGCGCAGCATCCCCATATTTGAAGGTGGCTTGTGGTGAGCCGAGAGATGTATGGCGAATGTCTGCGCCTCTTGTGTTCAGAACAATTAAAAATTAAAGATTATGAAGAAAATCATTATTGTAATGCTGTTTTTTGCCTCAATGGCAGTAAATGCTCAAAAAGACGTGACCAAGTTTCTTGGTATTCCCATCGACGGTCTGAAGCCTGCCATGATGCAGAAACTTAAAGCCAAGGGCTTCCAATATAACCAGCGACTTGATTGTCTGACAGGAGAGTTTAACGGCCATGATGTCAGATTGAGCGTCGTGACAAACAACAATAAGGTTTGGCGTATTGTCTTACAGGATGCGATTGCACAGGACGAGGCCGGAATTAAGATCAGGTTTAACAAACTCGTGCAGCAATTCTTGAACAACAAGAAATACATGCCAGCCACTCTTTCAGACCCGACGCTTTCCGACAGCGAAGATATTTCATACGAAATGCTTGTCAACAAGAAACGCTATGAGGCAGCATTCTATCAACTGCCGACGCAAATAGACACATTGGAAATGCAGACTGCTTTAAGAGCAAAACTACTTGAAAAATATTCTGAGGAACAACTTGAAACCCCGACAGAGGAACAGCAGGCCGACATCAAATATGAGGCAACGATGTATATGCTTGACCTCTATTCCAAGCGTTCTGTCTGGTTTATGATTGACGAGCAATACGGGAGATACCGCATTCTGATGTACTATGATAATGAATATAATCATTCCGACGGCGAAGACTTATAGTATAAGATAATGAGAAAGTTTCTGATAATCGCATTATTTGCTTTGTCCTGTTCTGTTCAGGCACAGGAATTTCTTGCAGCGGAGAATGATACAACCGTTCTGACAGAGTACAACGACGGTCGGCTATGGGCTTATAGGCAGATAGGCGATTTCGTTGTGGGAATGACTAACTATGTTGAAAAGGATGACTACGGCAAGAATTACCAGATTCTGATATTCATTAAAAATCTCGGTGAAACATCAGCCCTATTCGACCCCTCTTTGGTAACGTCATCGCTGGAGAATAAGTATGGCGAAACAGAAGAAATGAAGGTCTATACCTACGAGCGATACATGAAGAAGGTCAAGACCCAGCAGGCTTGGGCAATGGCTTTGACGGGATTTGCGGCTGGCATGAATGCGGGTACGGCTGGCTATCAGACAACATACACCACAACTTACGGAGCAGGGCGTTTGCCATATACACAAGTTCATACGACCTACAACTATGCTGCGGCTTCGGCTGCCAATATGGCTGCAACCACTCAGATGATGACACTTAGCAAAATGATGTCTGATGACAAGAAAACGATTTCGCAGGGCTATCTGAAATTGACCACTATACACCCAGATGAAGGCATCATTGGCTATATGAATATAAAGCACCGCAAGGGAGTGCGTATGACCGTTAATATATCCATCGAAGGCCAGATGTATTCCTTTGATTGGGATGTTGCAAAGAAGAAAAAGAAATAACTATGGAATATAACAATATGGGTAACGACCCGAATAGGGATTATAACAATGAGCGTCCTATTTTTGTCGAGAAAAAGAAAAGTGGCTATTTGGCTGATGTCTTGAAAGTTGGTTGTGGTTTTATCTTGGGTATTATATGCACCATCATGTTTTCGGGCTTTTTCTATTTTGCTTCGGCTCCTAAAGTTGAAGATATTCAGCGAGAAGATGAAATGCCATCTCTTTATGGTGATTCAAAGGGAGAGATACAGTATTTTAAAGTTAGAAGCAATAAGGGAAAGGCTACAATACACACTGGAATGCCTAAGGATTCTGTGATTTTGCTTTTGGGAGAACCTACGGAATTTATGTCATCAGATTTTATTGATGAAATTACGTATCGGTATGGAAACTATGACCTTAATTCGCTACGCATAGAATTTAGAAAAGGTAAAGTAAAAAGCGTTTCACAGCATTGATGCTTATATTTATATTCAGCCTTATATCAGTTATAGCTATCATAGTGTTTGTGATGGCTATGAGGAATATTTATGAAAAACAATCAGAAAATTTAAATAGCGAAATCGCGAATATGCAGCCATATCATGACATGAGCAGTTATGATGTGTCAAAGCAAAGATTGGAATTAGAGCGAAATAGGGCTTTTGATGATTTAGAAGAAATATTGGAGCATAGCTTCAGAGATCATATCATCACAGGAACAGAAGAAGAGAATTTCACTAATCATTTCCGTAATATATTCAATGAAGCATATTCATTAAGAAGAAAACTGGATGCTTTCCGATTGATTCCTACGGAACGGATGCTGAAACTAATAGATGACTTTGCAAAAATTCATACTCTGACGAAGCAGCATAATGAAAAAGTGATTCAGAACAGGCTGGAAAGAAATAAAGACTTCTTTGACCATTGCCTGACCTATCCTTTAGACTATCAGCAGAGACGTTCTATTGTGTCGGAAGAGGATAATTGTCTGGTGGTTAGTAGTGCGGGAAGTGGCAAGACTTCATCGATTGTTGGCAAGGTGAAGTATTTGATAGAGCGTAAGGGTATTGACCCGAAGCGAATCTTGCTAATCAGTTACACCAACAAAGCAGCCGCAGAACTGACCGAGAGAGTAGGTGTTGAAGGGCTGAGGGGGTACACTTTCCACAAGTTGGCTTTAGACTTGATAGGCCAAGTGACAGGCAAGAAACCTTCGATATGCGATAATACTGATGAATTATTTGTTAGGACATACCATGAATTAATAGCCGATAAGAAATTTCAGCAGGCTGTGGTAGAGTACTTTGTTGATTATCAAATTCAAGATGCCGATTGGGAACGCCGCAAGGATGAGAGGCGGCAAGACTTGTCGGAACAGAAAAGTGTAAAACTGAAAGCCCTGCTACCTGACATGGATGGAAACATAGTTTATGTAAAAAGTGAGCAGGAACAGAGAATTTGCTTTGCCCTGTCTTCGCTGGGTGTAAAATATAGATATGAAGAACTCTATGAGCATCAAGTTTCAGATGAGATGCACTCTCAATATAAGCCAGACTTCTCTATCTACTACGAAAAGGGAGGTCAGATAAAAAGAATTTATCTGGAGCATTTCGCAGTAGATGAACATGGATTGGTGCCAGTTTGGTTTGCAAAGGAAAAGGGAATCACATACGAGGAGGCAAACCAACAATATGGCGATGGCATCACATGGAAGCGCGAGACTCATGCCAAGTTTGGAACCACGCTGATAAGCACGTCAAGTGCTGATTTCCACTATTTTGACATACGCGATAAATTGAGGAAGATGCTAAATGATTTAGGTATTCCAACGGAATTGAAAACGGAGGAAGAACTCTACGATATGGTGCTGCCTAAGAATAGTAAACAGGAAAAGGCGTTTATTAGGCTTGCTGTAACATTTGTAACGCTACTGAAATCGAGTTGCAGAACTATACAGGATATATTGAAGAAAGTTAATGATGAAAGAAGTGAATTTATTATCAAACGAATTTTTCTTCCTATCTTTGAACGATATGCAGAGACATTGCGACAAAACAGTCAGATTGATTTTACGGATGCTATTCTTTTGGCAACGAAACTTTGCAATTCGGAGTGTCCCTTTTCATTCGACTATATCATTGTAGATGAGTTTCAGGACATATCCGTTGACCGCTATTACTTCCTGAAAGCATTAAGAGAAGGGAATCCACCAGCCAAACTCTATTGTGTGGGCGATGACTGGCAATCCATTTATCGCTTCTCTGGTAGTGACATGGCTCTTTTTAATCAATTTGCCAACTTCTTCGGACCCACGGAGATAAACAAGATTGAAACGACCTATCGTTTTGGGGAGCCGCTCGTTGGTCTTTCCTCTCAGTTTATTCAACGAAACAAGGCACAAATAACCAAAAACATTAAGCCTTTTAATAAGCAAGCGAAAACAGAACTACATTTCTATGCCTACGAACGAGCCAACTACTGCAATACCATCGGGCAGTTGGTAGCATCTATTCCCGCAGACAAGTCCATCTTTCTCTTGGGGCGATATTCTTTTGATGACTACTATCTGTCTTTTATGTATCAGAGTGTCAAAGAGGGAGGCAGATTCTACTACATGATGGGTGGCAGAAAGATTGAGTTCCTAACCGTGCATAAATCGAAAGGGCTGGAGGCTGACTATGTAATTATCCTGCAATGCAATAAGGATACTTACGGCTTTCCATCGAGAATAAGCGATGACCCTGTACTTGACTATGTGCTAACCAAAAGTGACCAATTCCCCTATGGTGAGGAACGGCGATTATTCTATGTGGCTATCACAAGGGCTAAGATTATGACAATGATACTTTACGACCAGCGTTTCCCATCAGTATTTGTTGACGAGTTCTTGCAACCGGAAAAGGTAACGGAAGAGAGTTATGCCAAGCATCCCAATGCCAACAAAAAATGGACACGTAGTGCTGACAAATTCCTGTTGGCGCTTCATCGTGAAGGTAAAAGCATCAAGTATATTTCAGAGAAAATGGGACGCAGCCAGACTTCAATAGTTATGCGGTTAGGGAAATTGGGTGCTGGGTAGAAATCTGCTATTTCATCAAGTTTCTATTCCTATCCCCTTCCAAAACTTGCATTTGCTGAATAGCAACCTGATTGAGTTTCACAAGCCTTTCACCCTGTGGAACTCCGTCATTGATAAGCACAGCATTGATATTCTCCATATTCGACAAGCATATTAGTTCGTTGATGGTAGCATAGTCACGGATATTGCCTTTCAAGTCAGGATTTGCTTCTCGCCATTGTTTGGCAGTCATGCCGAACATAGCCACATTTAGCACGTCTGCCTCCTCTGCATAGATAATGCTTGCCTGTGCAGAAGTGATTTCTTCTGGAATCAAGTGGCTCTTGATGGCATCCGTATGAATGCGATAGTTGATTTTGGATAGTTCTCTCTTGGCAGTCCATCCTAATAGTTTTTGCTCTTCCTCTTTTAGCCGTTGGAATTCCTCTATAAGATAGAGTTTGAAGGTCACACTAATTGCTGTCCCAAACTCAAAAGCAATATCTTTGAAGGCATACGTTCCCCCATATCGTCCCTTCTTTACAATGAGGCCAATGGCATTCGTCTTTTCAATCCACTCACTGGCACTAATGACAAAAGTGGGCAGACCTGCTTGCATCCTAAAGTGGTCAAATTCGACCACTTTAAAATTCGGGTTGTGTATCATCTCCCATGTGCCAAGGAACTCAATTGTATAACGGTTTCGTAACCAGTTCTTGATGATGTCTGCTGCACGGCTCTCACTTTGCTTGCCATTAGCCATATCAGTGAGCGATATGTAGTCTTTGTCGTTATAAGACAAGACCGTTATTTCAGTATTTTGAACGGTAATCTTTGCCATTGGGTCGTTCTATTATATATTATGCGTGCAAAGGTAGCACAAAATCACGAGACAAAAGAACAAAAGGAGAAAAATCCCTCAAAAGTTTTGTAATCTCGCATTTTCTGTGTACCTTTGCCCCCGACAACGAGCCATTGAAACAGGCTGGTGGTTCAGCGTCGGGAGTTCTTTGATACGCAAATCATAGCAGAATGAGGAAATTAGAAAGGTCTCTTATCCGTAACCCCGATTTTTCCCAATCCCTCAGACTGCCTTTATTTACAAAAGGTTTGCGATTTTATCCAAAGATATCAAATAAATTTGTAACCGTTGAGTTGAGAAAATTGACAATGCGTTTTAGTTTTTTTGACACAGATTGTACGGAAACAAACGTTTGTTGGATGAATTTTCAATTCGACGCACAGGAACAGATAACCTAGAAATATATATATATATAACTACTCCCTACCAAGATTTTAATAAAACTAAAACACTAAACTGATTATCCTTTTGTACAGTTGACTACTAATTGACAAGAAACGAAATTCTCCTTAAATCACCCAATTCGCTACTCAAAGTCAAAAGCCGCACTCTGATAAGAGGCGGCTTTTTTGTTGATGTCAGTAAGATACAAAAAATTAATTATTTTTTTGTGTCATTATTATTATAGTTATATTTGCGGTGACCAACCTACTTCTACACCTTAAAACAATGAGATCCTGTATAAAATACATATTCCTATTGTCTTTAGCGGCGTTCGTATTATACGGATGCGGCGAGGGTGCCCGTATGCAAAGTATAAAAAGGGCATACAGCCTCATGGACACGGAGGACATGGACTCTATCAAGCAGGCTGAGATAATACTCAGCTCCATATCGAGCAAAGACCTGAACGAGAAGGAAAACGCACATTACTGCCTGTCGCTGACAAGAGTATTATATCTATTAGGTAACGAGACACTTGACGACTCGCTTATCAATATCTCCATAAGATACTTCAATAAGAAAAAGGACAAATACCATCTCAGCGAGTCATACTACTACAAGGGCAGCATTAATTCCGAGAACACGCAAGACATGATTGACAACTTCAAGGAAGCCGAGATCCACGCATTGGAAATTGAGGACCTGAACACGAAATTCAAGATTGAGGAGTCCTTATATGTCATAACCAACCATCTTGGTCTGACTAACGAGTCGGGCATGTACGCCATGAAAGCCTATAACATCGCCAGGCAGGCTGACAACAAAGACTGGACTGCATTCTCCATGATATACCTCGCCAACTATTACAGGAACAAGGGAATGCAGGACAGCTGCCAGTACTACGTCGATCAGTGCAAGCCGTACATGAAATACATCAAGAAACAGAACCAGGACACCTTCTTCATGTTATTGTCGAACAACACGTTCAACGAGAACCTGTCGACAGAATACTCCGAGAAGGCATTCAAGCTGAACCAACATCCGGGAACATGCCTGACGTTGTCATCCAAATACATGACACAGAAACGTTATGAGGAAGCGGAGAGCCTGCTCAACGAAGGACTGACGATGGCGAGGCTGAGAGACTCCATACAACTCATCAGCAAGCTGACAGAGCTAAAAAAACTCAATAACTACTACGAGGACGCATGCAGCCTGTACACACTCAACGAGGAACTCAGAAAACGCTACAACGAGGATAAGATCAACAAAAGCCTGATGAACCTCAGGCTGCAGTACGACATGACTGAGAAGGAAAGAAAGTTCCACAAGCTCATACATATCGTGGCGTTCGTCGGAGTGCTCACACTCTTGTGCATACTCGCTTACATCATATTCAACAGACTGCGAATAGCGAAAATGAGAGAGGGGCTGCTCAAAGACCACCTGTTGATAGAGCTATACAATAAACAAATCAGCGAGCTGGAGAAGCAGAAGAACATATCATCCGAACAAGTCGAAGAGCTGACGGATAAGGTCAACAAGCTGCAGGAGAAGCAAGTGAAGCTCTTCCACTCCGGCATGAAATTATACAACCATCTGACAGAGGGAGGCACGATAGTGAAGTGGAGCAAACAGGACTATGACGAATTCCTCGACTACTACAACTTCATCGACATGCCGTTCATGATGCACCTCGACAAGGACTATGACAATTTGCCAAGCAGGTCAAAGCTCTATCTCATCCTTGAGAAGATGAACAAGAAAGACGACGAGATAGCACAAGTGTTCGGCGTCAGCCAAAGCTCAATACGCTCGATGAGGTCGAGAATCAAGAGCAGGAAACTGAACTGAGAACGGCAAGACACACATAGCGGCTTCATGCGATGAAGCCGCTTTTTTAGTGTCTTACGTTATATTCCTACGCTTATCACGCTTACATGAGTAATGATGGACAGACAAGCGAGGACACAAAGACAACCGCCACGTCCGATTATCACGTTATCAATAACACAAACCTACGCCGCTTGTGAGGATACAAGAGGAGACAGCCACAGCCATGCGGCAACAGGACAGACGGCAACTGGAGAAAAACAAGAAGACGCAAGTGATAACATCTGATACTAAAAAGGTGGAATAACGGACAATTTGGCTGATAACCAAATTTCCTTTGTCTCTTATTTTGTAAAAATAGGCTAAGTTACTGATAATCTTAAAACAAGATATTCAAAAACCTTGTGTCTCTTTTTTGAAATTCTCAGGTTAGGATATACACTACAGACAGGTCTGAGAATTTCAAAATCCTAACCTGAACTTTTCAACGTCCTAACCTAAGAATTTCAGACACCGAATAAGACATGGGAAAATTTCAGAAGACATTTTTTCATTGAGAGACATCAACGAAAAAAGAGGAGTTTCAGACAGCAGATATTAGGGTCGCGGATAGGAAATCCGGTAACACTGTAGGAGCCAAGGATATCAGTCTGAGACAATCATCAACATAACATGTTTTTGCGGGCTTGATGACGTGTGCGGCGCAAAAAGGATGAGAGCAAAAAAAGGTATGAGTCCGGTTCAGCACCAGTCTCATACCTTATAAGAAAGAAAAACACGTATAGTGTCCCACATCGTAAGGTCATCACATCATGGAGAGCCGCAAGACATCACGTCATCTGCGTGGGAGACGCCGTCAGATGTCCATCACGTCACTCCTGCACATAAACACGCTGCACACGTGTTGAGATACCCGTCAGCACCTCGTAAGGAATAGTGCCGATGACATCGCTAAGCACCGTCACAGGCAGATTGTCGCCGAAAATCTCCACCGTATCGCCAGCTTTACAATCAATGCCGGTGACGTCAATCATACATACGTCCATACATATATTACCAACATAGTCAGCCTTCTGTCCATTAACAAGACAATAGCAGTTTCTGTTGCCGAGATGTCTGTCCAATCCGTCAGCATAGCCGACAGGTATCGCCGCTATACGGCTGTCACGCTCGAGTATTGTCTTACGGCTATAGCCTATAGAATCGCCAGCCGGCACGTCGCGCACCTGAAGGATAGTGGTCTTGAGTGTCGCCACATTATGTATTATCTCATTATTTCTCGCGTTGATGCCATAAAGTCCGAGTCCGAGTCGGCACATCTCCATATGGTACTCAGGGAAATGCTCAATGCCAGCGGAGTTACAAATATGACGAATAATACGATGGCTGTAGACACTCTGCAGCTGTCGGCTGCCGCTCTCGAACAACTTGAACTGACGGCGTGAGAAAGAGTCGAACGAGTCAGCGTCGCTGCCTACGAAATGGCTGAAGACAGAGCAAGGTACAAGAGCCGTCTGTCTCTTCAGGCGTTCTATGAGCCTTGGCATATCCTTCTCGGGATGGAAGCCAAGACGGTGCATACCAGTGTCGAGCTTGACATGTATAGGGAAGTTGCTGATTCCCTCTTTCTCCGCCGCATGGATAAGTGCGTCGAGCAGTTCGAAGCTATAGACCTCTGGCTCAAGCTTATAGTCGAACAGAAGCTTGAAGGAAGTCATCTCAGGGTTCATCACCATGATATTACTTCTTATGCCCGCTCTTCTCAGGTCAGCTCCCTCGTCAGCCACTGCCACGGCGAGATAGTCGACACCCATGTCCTGCAGCGTCTTGCTGGTCTCCAGCGAACCGACGCCGTAGGCACTTGCCTTCACCATACACACCAGTTTGGTCTCCGGCTTCATGAATGACCGGTAATAATTCACGTTCTCCTTCAACGCTGAGAGGTTGACCTCCAGTATTGTCTGGTGAACCTTTGAAGTCAGCAGGTCTGAGATCTTATCGAAATTAAACTTACGTGCTCCCTTGATGAGTATGAACTCATTGCTCAGACTGGCGAACTCGTCGCTCACGATAAACTCGTCCGTGTTGGAATAGGAGTGGAACTCCATAGGGAAATATCCCTCGCAGCTTCGTATCTCCTCTCCCACTCCGTAGACCTTCGTTATGCCGCGGCTCTTAGCCAGCTGTGCCACACGGCTGTAGAGACTTCTCGGTGACTCACCACTCTGCAGTATGTCGGAGAGTATCAAGGTACGTGTCTGTCCTTTCCTGTCCGGACGTCGCCACATGAAATCCAGTGCTATGTCGAGGCTCTGCACGTCGCTGTTGTACGTGTCATTGATAAGTGTGCAGCCACGCACGCCGTCCTTGACCTCCAGACGCATGGCGACAGGCTCGAGGGTGTACATCCTCTTACACAGCTCCTCGATGGACAGTGTCACGATGGAACGTGACACGCCGGCGTTCTGCGAAGCATACTCGCGTAACGCCAATACAGTTGAGAAGCAGGTGATGGAGTTCTCTATCGCCGCCGTATCGATGAAGCGTATGGTGTAGCTGCCTATCTCTCCCTTATACTGAAAATTCACCGTCGTCTTGTTGTCTTCCTTCTCAATGCTTCTCACCGTCAGACTACAGTCATCCTCGGCAGCTTTCCACGTGAACTGACTGACAGAAGAAGGAATCACCGCGGAGCAGTGTCTTATCGTCGAGTCAGTGAAATTGAGGACGACGCTTCTGCAGTGGGCGAACAGCTGCATCTTCTCATTGCATTTGATGTCGTATGAGATGAAGTTCTCCTGATGAGCGGCACCGACGTTCGTCAGCACACCAATGGTAGGACGTACGATGGACTCTATCTTCTCCATCTCATTCATCTCACTGATGCCAGCCTCAATGATGGCGAAGTCATTATGCTTCTGGATGAGCCACACGCTCAGCGGCACACCCACCTGTGAGTTGTAGCTACGAGGAGAGCGGCACACGTTGTAGTCGACGGAAAGCAGTTGGTAGAGCCACTCCTTGACTGTCGTCTTACCGTTAGAGCCTGTTATGGCTATGACAGGCACGTCGATCTGGCTACGATGATAGGTGGCAAGCTGCTGTAAGGCAGTCAGTGAGGAGTCCACGCACAGGAAGTTGGAGTCCGGATAGCTTCTCCAGCTCTCTTTCTCGACGAAAGGGTCGGAGAACTCAACGACGAAGTTGCGCACGCCTCTCTTGTGAAGCTCGTCAATATACTTATGACCATCGTTTTTGTTTGTTCTCATAGCAAAGAACAAAGTCTCTTCAGGAAAACACAAAGAACGGCTGTCGATGAGCAGCCAGTTGATCTCACAATCTAAGTCTCCACGTCTCCTGGCACCAGTTATTTTAGCTATGTCAGCAATATTGTATTGCATACGTATAATCCTTTAATTCTTGTTTTGTAATTCTAATGCAAAGATGACACTTTCTTTTCAAATAAAAAAAATAATATCCACGGACTTCCATGCTCTTCGGGAATTATTTTTCCGCTGACTCGCCACCCTTTTCTCTTACCCTGTACCGACGCGCGGAGCAGTTGCACGTTACACGCTGGGCTGACGCGCCGCACAAGGGTCATGTCACGAAAAAAGGTCTCCGGAGCGTTAGGCTCCGGAGACCTTTATATATGATGTCATTGACAGAGTGTCATCACTTGACGCTCCACTCGAACACGCCGCATGAGAAGTCCTCCGGCTGCTTGAGCTCGAGTCGCATGGCTTTAGTCTTCACAGCGTCGAAATTGACTATGTTAGACATACCCTTGCCTGTGCCGTAAGCGGTAGGATTCTTCACTTCCTCCCAGCTGCCTTTGTCATTCATGAAGAGCAGTCTCCATGAGTCTGGCACACGGCATCCGCCCCAAGGACCGTCATCGAACCAGAACACAGCGGACGTGCTGACTGTCTCTTCCTTCTTGAAGTCGTACTGTATCCACTCCGTGGTGTTCTTTGTAGGCCACCAGTGTGTGTATGGCACGCTTCGGTCATTGCCGTCGGCAGGCATCAGTCTGTCGTTGACAGCCGAGATGGCAGGCAGGTTGTTTCTTGACGCCGTGACCTTACTCTCTGAGGCTATTGAGGCAGGCAGGGCAGGTGTCGTGGCATTGAGATCCTGAGGAATCCACACTGTCATCTTTCCGTTGCCTCTGTGAGCCCATGCGTAGTAAGGTATGAGGACAAGGTTTTCATCCGTAGCCTTCAGCTTACCATTGTCATCAAACTTGAGCGTCTGGGCGTCTGTGGTCAACGTTTGCACCTTGGTGCCCTGAATCTCCTTAACACCACCACGGAACTTAGGGTCCTGGTTTATCAATACGCTGAGCACGTCACACGAGTTGTCAGGCCACTCAGCGCAGTATACCAACGGACCTCTCTCCACGCTCACGCGTCCCTTGTCAGCAGCCACGTTACCCTTGGCTCTCACCACGCGAGGCTCCATGTCAAAATGCACAGTCACCTTATCACCGTTTTTCCATTTTCTGTCTATCACGAAATATCCGTTGGTCAGCTGACCGTCAACGGTCTCACCATTGACCTTGACGCTGTAGCCGAGACGCTTGCCGTCAGAATATGTGTAAAGGTCTGAAGGTACGACCTCACCACGAACCCATCCCGGGATACGTATGTTGAGGGCATACTTGCCGGCACCCTTCTTGATATTCATTGTCACATCACCATCCCACGGATAGTCTGTCACCTGCTCAAGGGTGACTGTCTTCCCGCCAACCTTAACCGTCGTCACGTTGCCGTTAAAGAGGTTGACATACAGGCTGTTTCCCTTGACGGCATAGATGTACTGAGGCAGTGAAGGAATGAAACGAGCTGCGTTGGACGGGCAGCAAGCGCATCCGAACCATGGCTGACGCTGATGCTGACCCATGGACTGCAGCGGGTTAGGATAGAAGAACTTGCCTCCGTCAATGGATATACCACTTATGACTCCGTTGTACAAAGAACGCTCAAGGGCGTCATAGTATTTTGACTCGCCGTGCAACAAGAAGAGACGGTAGTTGAGGTAAACCTGTGCGATGGCGGCACATGTCTCGCAATACGCACTCATGTTGGGAAGCTCGTAGTTGGCTCCGAACGCCTCACCGCTGGCAGTAGCTCCCACTCCACCTGTTATGTAGAACTTCTTAGACACAATATTGTCCCATATCCTGTCAATGGCCTTGATGTAACCCTCATCACCTGTCAACGCAGCCACGTCAGCCATACCGGCGTACATGTAACCGGCGCGCACAGCGTGACCGACAGCCTCATCCTGCTCTAGCACCGGCTTATGGCTCTGGCTATACTCACTTATGTTATGGAAGAAGCCGTCACCATCGTAAAGTCCACGGTCCGTATGCTTCCACTCTTTGCTCATCTTTCCTCGCTGATCAAGGAAGTACTTGGCCTGATCAAGGTATTTCTTGTCGCCTGTGGCGAGATAAAGCTTGGCGAGACCCATCTCCGCAATCTGATGTCCTGGCACAACATGAGCCTGTCCCGGCTTGCTTCCCACCTCCTTACATACGTTGTCAGCGTACTTGATAGCTATATTCAGGAGACTCTTCTTGCCTGTGGCGTAATAGTGAGCCACGGCGGCCTCGCAGAGATGTCCGAGGTTATAGAACTCGTGTGAGAGGTCCTCCACACGCTCCCAACGCTTCGCTCCTGACCAGTTGTGAGGATGCTCCGGGTTCATCGTGCGGAAGGTGTTGAGATATCCGTCCGGCTCTTGTCCGCTTGCTATAACCGCAATGACGCTGTCGCAATATTTGTCGAGACTCTTACCCTTAAATGTTGCCTTTGGATATGTCTGCAACAGATAGCTGGCACCCTCAAGTGTCTTGTACGGGTCGGTGTCGTCAAACGTGTAAGCGTGCTGGTCTATCTTGAACGTCTTTGACGCATCCTTGATGTGCTGAGAGGCGCGAGTGAAGTTCTCATACCTGTTGGTCTCCTCACACTTGCTGAACGCCAGAGGGATGGTCACATTTCTGCTCGCCTCCAACCTCTGTCCCCAGAATGTCCCGTTTGTCACTTTCACACTGGTGAACGGCACCTGCGTGATTGGATAACCTGATTTGTCCTGCGCACATACTCCAGCGACGAGAGTCGTCAACATGGTAATTGTCAAAAGTTTTCTCATTGGTTTATTTGTATTAGTTTTCGATGTTTTCACAAATATAGATGTTTTTCATGATAACACATCGATTAGTTTTTGCCATTTCGCGTTTTTTGCACTATAGTACGGATTGTTGTACTATTGTTTTATCGTACAAAGACCGACACACAAAAAAAATAGCATGCCAACGCAACGTCGACATGCTATTACGATAGGCGAGATTCCAATCGGACAAGTTCATTTGACTCACCACACCTTCTCCATGAGGGTTGGAAAGCCTGCCACCTTATCCTTGAACACCTTAAGCAGCTCCTCATTGAGCTTGCTGCCTGTCTCCTTGTACCATTTATGTAACACGAACGTGCTCTCACAGTCAAACTGAAGGGAGAAGCACTCGGATGCGTCATCCTGATGACTCAGAACACGGGACAGACGCGGATTGGTCAACTCACCACTGGACGTTGCGGCTGGAACGTATGCCTCATGAAGGAAGACGATAAGATTGTCCGCCTCTGTCGCCTCAATGTGGTAGGTAGTATTATATGTTATCATATTCTTTGTTTTTATCTGGGCTCGCAACGCCCGTTTACTGACAATTATCATTTCTCTGACATGCGGCGTTACCGTCTCAGACCACTTTGCAACTCACGTGGGAACGAAAGATTTCTAACGCATTGACACGACGCCCCTCAGCAAGATCAGGCACTCCGTCAAGCGGGTAGGTCAGACCCATCTCCTCATATTTGTATCTGCCCATGGTGTGGTAAGGAAGTATCTCGACTCTCTCCACACATGAGTAACGTGAGACGTAGTCCGCCAGCTCGTGAAGACGTTTGTCGTCATCGGTATATCCGGGCACGACGACGTGGCGTATCCATGTCGGCTTATGCACTGACTCGAGATAGTCGAGGAAGGCCTGGTTGTTAGAGCGAGTGTGTCCTGTGTATTGCTTGTGTATGGTGTCATCCAGCGTCTTGACGTCAAGCATGACGAGATCAACATAATTGAGCACCTCACGTACCTTATCATTGAAATACACGCCGCTGGTGTCTAACGCTGTGTGAAAGCCGTCATCCTTGCACAGACGGTAGAACTCATTCAGGAAATCAACCTGCATGAGCGGCTCACCACCCGTACACGTCACACCACCTTTTCTGATGAAGTTACGATATCGCCTCACCTCCTCTATCAGCTGCTGTGCTGTCCACTCATATTTCGCAGTACGGTCTGACGCCCAAGTGTCCGGGTTGTGACAGAAAAGACAACGCATAGGACAGCCCTGGAAAAAGGCTACAAACCTAATTCCAGGGCCATCGACCGTTCCGAATGATTCAATGGAATGTATCTTTCCAATCATCCTAATATTATTTTACTGGTATTAACCGCAGTAATCATACACTTGGTGGATTATCTCTCGCCTCCACCGTAAAAACACGTTTAACATCTGACACGGGTGAATGTGACACATCAACACCCGCACTCAGCCTCGAGGCATCAGAGCGACTTGTTAATCGTACGAGACAATACGTCGAGCTGCTGCTCTCTCGTGAGCTTAACGAAGTTGACGGCGTATCCGCTGACACGTATAGTGAGCTGCGGGTACTTCTCAGGATGCTCCATGGCGTCAACAAGCAACTCACGGTCGAACACGTTGACGTTAAGGTGATGTCCTCCGTCCGGCGTGAAGTAACCGTCCATAAGTCCCACGAGGTTGTCGACCTTTGTCTCATCATCCTTGCCGAGAGTTGAAGGTGAGATGGCGAAGGTGTATGATATACCATCATGAGAATGCTGGAATGGCAGCTTAGCCACTGAAGCCAAAGCAGCGACAGCACCCTTGACGTCACGTCCGTTCATCGGGTTTGCTCCCGGCGCAAATGGCACTCCCTTGGCGCGTCCGTCAGGTGTGGCACCTGTATTCTTTCCGTACACCACGTTAGATGTGATGGTCAGGATAGACTGTGTTGGTACGGCGTTTCTGTAAGTCTCGTGCTGACGCATGAACTCCATGAATTTCTCAGTAACCATGAGCGCCAGTTTGTCTGTGGCGTCGTCGTTGTTGCCATAAGGAACGTACGAGCCTTCCTGCTCAAAGCCTACAGCTATGCCACGCTCGTCACGCACTATTTTCACCTTGCCGAACTTGACTGCGGCGAGTGAGTCTGTCACGATGGACAGACCGGCGATACCTGTGGCGCGCGTCCTGAGCACGTCGCCATCGATGAGTGACATCTGGTATGCCTCGTAGTCATACTTGTCGTGCATGTAATGGATTATAGTCAGGGCGTTGACATATGTCTTGGCGAGCCAGCTCATCATTTTCTCGAACTTCTCCATCAACTCGTCGTACTCGAGGTAGTCACCGCTGATGCCCTCGTATGAAGGACCGACCTGCTCACCTGTTATCTCGTCACGACCACCGTTGATGGCGTAGAGGAGACACTTGGCAAGGTTGGCACGCGCTCCGAAGAACTGCATCTGCTTTCCGATTTTCATAGGACTGACACAACAAGCGATACCATAGTCATCACCATAGTCCGGACGCATGAGATCGTCATTCTCATACTGGATGGCGCTCGTCTTGATTGACATCTTAGCGCAGTACTTCTTCCAGTTGTCTGGCAGATTCTGGGCCCACAGCACAGTGAGGTTTGGCTCAGGCGCAGGTCCAAGGTTCTCTAATGTGTGTAAGAGACGGTAAGATGTCTTGGTAACCATGGTACGTCCGTCAACCCCCATACCTCCTATTGACTCAGTCACCCACACTGGGTCGCCAGAGAACAAGTCGTTATATTCTGGTGTACGAAGGAAACGCACTATACGAAGCTTGATGACCATCTGGTCAATCAACTCCTGAGCCTCCTCTTCCGTGAGACTGCCCTCTTTGATATCTCTCTCGATGAAGATGTCGAGGAAAGTGCTCACACGTCCCAATGACATGGCTGCTCCATCCTGATCCTTCACCGCACCGAGGTAGCCGAAGTAAACCCACTGCACAGCCTCACGAGCGTTCTGTGCCGGACGAGTGACGTCGAAACCATAGTTGGCACACATTGAGACAAAAGCCTTAAGAGCCAATATCTGCTCCGTAGTCTCCTCACGTCTTCTCACCGCATCCTCAGTCATCTCCTGCACGTCGAGGCGCTCAAGGAATCTCTTACGCTCCTCAATGAGGTTGTTAACACCGTAAAGAGCGATGCGACGGTAGTCACCGATGATTCGTCCTCGTCCGTAGGCGTCAGGCAGGCCTGTGATGATATGTGCGTGTCTCGCTGCTCTTATATCTTTGTTATATGCTGAGAAAACACCCTCATTATGTGTCTTGCGATACTTTGTATATATATCCTTTGTGGCAGGGTTAAGCTCATATCCATAAGCCTTCAACGCAGACTCCACCATACGTATACCTCCCTTCGGAAAGATACCACGCTTGAGCGGTGCGTCGGTCTGAAGTCCCACAACCACCTCGTTATCTTTATCTATGTAACCGGCTCCGTAAGTGTCCAACGACTGCGGCAAGGACGTCTCTGCATCATAAACACCTTTCTCACGCTCTGTCTTGAACATCTCAGTAAGCTTGTTCCAAATAGCCAGTGTCTTAGCCGTAGGACCCACCAGGAACGACTCATCTCCCGTGTAAGGAGTGTAGTTGTGCTGAATAAAGTCACGTACATTGATTTCCCGCTTCCAAATGTAGCCGTTGAAACCCTCAATATTATTAGATAACTTCATGAAAATATATGTATTAAATGAAAATAATCAGAATGAATTATCTCACGTTTTTAATTGAAACATCCTAAAACACAACATCCGTATTTCTGACCGCGAAGTTAAGATATTTTTCCATAAATACACTAAGAAAAAACATACTCAATTATCAGTAAATATTTTTTACTTACATATCGTGCCAAAACACACAATTTATGAGCAATAACGACACTACATTTTCTGATTAAGATAACATATATACAAGGTGGAAGTAAAACATATATACGGTGAGGGCAACTTATATATAAGGTATTGTGATGGAGTCACGTAACAGCATTAACATGAAGGTGGTATTAGTAGTGGGTATCATAGGTAAGAAGGTGGTAAAAAAAATAGAGGTCGTTTCACAACGTCCTCTATTTCCATTAACTCTAATAGTTAATCATCGCATTTAATCTTTACCTATTCATATTATTTGCATTGTCCCTTCTTAGTTAAGTAACAAGCACTCCCAACCGCATTCACTGGCACTTACCAGAACGGCCTTTTTCAGGACGCTTGCGTTTGTATGACGCGAATATACACAAAAGGTTTAATCTAAGTTACTTTTTTTTGTCTTTTTTTTTATTTTTTTAATTCACTTTCAGACGCACCTCCATAGTCGCTTTATATTCAGCGCCTTTCTTATCCGTATAAATAAACGCCTGACGTATCACATAAGTGTTATTTTTTTTCAATCTTCCAGGATATTGTCCGACGTAGCATCCATATTTTTCCGGATACATCTCTGCGAACACAGCAGCGGAGCTATCATATCCGCAGACATTCCCGGCTGTAGTGAACCAATGTCCGAAGCATGTTGACGATGATGTAGATGTGGTGTTACTGTTAGTCTGAGTCACTCCGTTAGCGTTGATACCGGCGAAACGCAGGTAGTTAGTCTTACCTGATGACTTACCCACAGTGACAGCTTTCATCTGCGCCGTAGATACTCCAAGAGCCTTAGACACAGCATCCATGTCATACTGTACCCTTACACTTGTGTAAGACGATGAGCTATAAGACAAATTAGCGTTGATGACCACCGTTGTGTCCTTACGCTCATAGTCATCAGCGTACTCGCCGTAGACCCTGCTTGCCCCATAAGGGTCAGTGCCATCGAACTTGACAGCATACGGCCATTGCTCGTCGTCCGTCACATTACTGTTCCATGAGTGAACCCAGTAAACAGACGGAGCACCCATGACCACGAACCACATATTGACGCAATTCTCAGGAACAGTTATTGACACCTCTCCGTCCTTATCCGTTCCCATATCCGAGTAGACACGCAGTCCGTCAGAAGTGTACGCCACAAGTCCGTAGCGCCATCCCGCATACTCCGTCTTCACCTTACGATAGCCGTCGCAACCAGCCAGTCCCTTGAACACCGCCTTGACAACAGTTCCTGCTGCCGGTACCTTGAGAGGGTTTGCGTTATATCCGTAGTTCTGAGGGCAATAAGCGGAATCCACGACCCACCAGGAGTTATCGTTATCCAGATACTTGGCGATGAAGTCAGAGTCAGGTTCTTTCAGTCTCTGCTGCTCCAGTCCTATCTTAGCCTTACCATAATCACGGACCTCATCGATATCAATAGTAGTTAGATGAGAGTAAGCGTCGTACATCTCCTTGGCATATCCATCCTCGTCAAGTCCGAAGATACGCATGTAAGCCTGTGACGGGTCCTCAGGCTTTTTTGACTCTCTCCACACACGTCCCACGGTATTCTTACCATGCTGTTGGCACCACCAGTCCTGATAGAAGCAGTTGAAATACCTTGCGTCCTCATGGTGAATATTAAGATGGTGACGGCTCATGTACCCTTCGAAATACTCTCCGTCGGAGAACTGATAAGAAGGATAGACCTTATAAGCCTGCCAATTGGCGCAGTCCTCCCACCACTCATTACCGCTGGAATTATCTCCGAGGACGTAATTGAGTCCGTGCGAGTCACCCAAGTCAGCGCTGACAAGATACTGGAACGTGTGTCCTATCTCATGCGCCATGGTGTGTCCGTTACGTCCAGTAGCCGCCCACGGGTTACAATGGAACAGTCCCACCTTATATGATTTGGACGATTTAGTAGTGCCGCTATACGAGTATATCGTACCTGTCGTGCCGCTGCCGTCAGCTCTCCAGTCAGTCTGATTGACGATGAACATCTCGATCTTCACCTTGTCAGTCGTGGAATTGCCTGGCTCCAGGAATCCGAGTTCCTCAACATAGCACTTCCAAATCTTCTCGGCGTTAGTCAGCAGCGTGTTGACGTTCACTGTATATCCTCCGAGACTGATGTTGCCTGACGCCGTCTTATTCAATCCATTCGCCCAGAAGATGATGAAATGCTCCGACTCTGCGGAACGCTGAAAGCAGAACTGTGAGTTTTCATTTGTGAAGTCATTAGAAGAGTAAGTGCTCGGCTTCACAATAATCCTTCCAGGGTTATCGAAAGTATACGTGCCATACGTAGAAGCGTAATACGACTTTGAGATACTCTTAATAGTACCCGTCTTTCGGTAAAGTCTCATGGAGAGATAGTCAAACTGAATGGAGTCGTATGCGCTCAGGTCATACGTAACATCCTCCGTGAAACGGTCGCTGAAGTCGAACCAAAGCGTGTCTCCTGTCTCCGCCATCGCCGGAAGATACGAGCAGAGAGAGAAGATAGACAGTCCCGTTCTGAAAAGAAGCCTTTTTATATTCCTGTATCTCATTTCTTTATAATCTTAAAAGATGAACCACCTGTATTAACCAGATACACTCCACTCTTCAGTCCTGTCAGGTCGACGACAAGCTTACCGTCCATGTCCTGGACATCCGCATTAACCCTTGTGCCGTTGACCTCACACACAGTGACATTAATCACCTTTGCCGCATCGAAGACGAGCTTTCCGCCGTTCCCGCCATACGTGTAGTCGAGGTCTTCGATAGCATTCGGGTCGTCAGTAGTAGAGATATAAAAATTCTTCAGTTGGGAAAAAGCAAAGTAATCGGTGTTAACCGTCACTCCTCCGTCTACGAACCTCATCATAGGCGACGTCTCAGTCCTGCTCAGCAGGTAATAGACCAGAGTTCCGTCAGTAAGAGTAAACACGACACTCTTGGCGGACATCCCAAGAGAAGCCACCGCAGCCAATGCAAAGGAGACAAGTTTTTTTCTCATTTCTTTCCGGAATTAAATACGTTATACACATTCATTGCCATCCATACAGAGGCAGCGAAAAAGATTAACGCAAAGAAGTAGAAGGTATACACGTTAGCGTCACCTTCAGGTAGTATCAGTGCCATGACGATACTCGCGATGAAACAGATCACCACGAACAGCATGGACACCACCATCATGATTTTTTTCAGTTTGTCAATCATTGTTATTTGTTCAGTTTCCAAGAAAAACCATCCTTTGTATCCTTGACCTCAAAGCCCAGTGCGGCAAGGTTGTCACGGATAAGGTCACTCGTGGCCCAGTCCTTATTCTCCTTAGCCTTCTTACGCTGCTCAAGCAACATATCCACGACTTTTCCGAACGCCTCCTCACGAGCGTCAGACATGCCAGCCTCAGCGCTGTTCTTTCCCGCGTTGGCGTTGATACCGAGTATATCGAACACGAAGACAGAGAAGAGTGACTTCAGGGTATCCAGAGCGTCGGCACTTATCGTCTCCTTCTTATCCACGATATTATTTATTGTCTTAGTGGCGTCGAAGAGATGAGAGATGACGATTGGTGTGTTGAGGTCATCATTCATAGCCTCGTAGCACTTATCCTTAAGCTCATCGACAAAGCCCATATTGATTGACGCATTGTCAGAGGCAGTCAGTCCTGTCAGCGACCTCCATGCGTCCATCAGGCGCTCCAGTCCCTTCTCGGCAGCCTGCAGCGCCTCGTTTGAGAAGTCCACGGTAGAGCGGTAATGAGCCTGAAGGATGAAGAAACGTATAGTCATCGGAGAATAGCCGCGCTCCAGTCTCTCATGCTCTCCAGCGAAGAACTGCGGCAGAGTGATGAAGTTATTATATGACTTACCCATCTTCTTACCGTCGATGGTGATCATGTTATTGTGCATCCAGTACTTTACCATCTGGTCACCCTGGCTCGCCACCGCCTGGGCTATCTCACACTCGTGATGAGGGAAGACGAGGTCAAGTCCACCACCATGAATATCAAAATGAGAGCCGAGGTACTTACGTCCCATGGCGGTACACTCACAGTGCCATCCCGGGAAACCGTCGCTCCAAGGTGAAGGCCATCTCATGATATGCTCCGGCTGTGCCGCTTTCCAGAGGGCGAAGTCAGCCTGGTTGCGTTTCTCGCCCACTCCGGCGAGTTCACGGCTGGCATCCTTGATGTTCTCAAGGCTACGTCCGGAGAGTATTCCGTACTTATGGTCTTTGTTATACTTCTCGACATCGAAATAGACAGAGCCGTTAGACACGTACGCGTATCCGTTATCCATGATCTGGCTCACCAGCTGCTGCTGCTCGATGATATGACCTGTGGCGTGCGGCTCGATGCTTGGGCGCAGACATCCGAGAGCGTCCATAGCCTCATGGAAACGGTTAGTGTAATACTGAGCGACCTCCATAGGCTCGAGTTGCTCCAGACGAGCCTTCTTAGCAATCTTGTCCTCGCCCTCGTCGGCGTCATGCTCAAGGTGGCCGACGTCAGTGATGTTACGGACATATCTCACCTTGTAACCAAGGTGCTTGAGATAACGGAAAAGAATGTCAAACGTTATGGCTGGACGCGCATGACCTAGATGAGCGTCACCATAAACCGTAGGTCCGCACACATACATACCCACGAAAGGCGCATGGAGGGGTTTGAACACTTCTTTTCTTCTTGACAACGTGTTATAGATGTATAATACTTTTTCCATATTTGACATATTTTCCGCAAAGATAGGCAAAAAACAAATTATTTATATATACCTTTGTACAAAATCACACTTGTTTTATGCTAAAAAAAAACTATTTCAAAAAAGTTCTTGACAATGTGAAAAAAACTTGTAACTCACTCATTGTCATTTTCGCTTTCTCCGTTTACAGCGGCAACGCCTACGCCCAAAGAGTGGGAGAGATAGAACAAAAACCGAAGATCGTGGTAGGCATCGTGGTGGACCAGATGAGATGGGACTACCTGACACGATATTATGAGCGTTTTACAGACGGCGGATTCAGACGTATGATGGCTGAGGGCTACAACTGCAACCGTCTGCTCATCAACTACCTGCCTGCGGTGACCGCCGTCGGCCACACAGCCATATACACTGGCTCTGTACCAGCGTTCACCGGCATCATCGGCAACAGCATGTACTTCGACGGCAATTGGGACTCACCAGTCAGAGACCTGGGAGTTACCGGACTGGGAACGGCAACCAAGGAAGGTAAGGCTTCACCGCACAGGATGCTGACAACTACAATGACCGACGAGCTTCGACTCGCAACTAACTTCCGCAGCAAGGTGATAAGCGTTAGCATCAAGGACCGCGGCTCAATCTTCCCAGGTGGACACTGCGCCAACGCTTCTTACTGGATGGACAGTGAGTCGATGGACTTCATCTCATCCTCGTACTACATGAAGGAGTTGCCTAAGTGGGTGAAGGACTTCAACAAGCAGAAGCTGGGCGCCGCATACCTAAAGGAATACGGACGCAAGAAGGACAAGAACGGAGCGTATGTGGCTGACTTCTGGGAACTCATGTACGACGCACAGACGTACAAACAGTCTGCCGGACTCTACGAGAAGTACTATGACCAGAGAACGGGTACCATACTGAAGTATCTTCCACAAGGCAACACATACACGGCCGACATGGCTCTTGCGGCCATCAAGGGCGAGCAGCTCGGCAAAAACCCGGAGGGTGTGACTGACTTCCTCGCCGTGAGCTTCTCATGTACCGACATGATCGGTCATAAGCTCGGACCTAACGCACCATGGATTGAGGACACCTACCTCAGACTCGACCAAGACTTCAAACGTCTGTTCGACGCTCTCGACGAGCAGGTCGGCAAGGGTGAGTGGGTCGCTTTCCTCACAGCCGACCACGCCGGCAGCCACAACGTGGTATTCAGACAGGAGCATGGCATTCCGGCGAGCACATGGCCTTACTACAGAATCATGAAGGAGCTTAATGACACGCTCAAGGCGACATTCGCACTCACAAAGAATCCTATACACAGCCTCGAGTGCCATAACATTTTCTTTGACTACAAGACACTCAAGACCGACAATAACTACAGTGACTCGATGCGTCAGAGCATGATTGACCTCTGTATCGACGTGCTGAAGAAAAAAGATATCGTGGCGTACGCTTTCGAGACTAAGAAGATACCAGACTACGTGCCTGAACCTGTACGCACTATGGCCATCAATGGTTACAACCCGAAGAGAAGCGGAGACATTCAGGTCATCCTCGAGGCTAACGTGACTGAGGACTATGACGACGGCTACAAGAAAGACTACAACGGCATACCGGTAGGTACGAATCATGCCGTATGGAGCCCATACGACACACATATCCCTTTCATCATTATGGGTAAAGGTATACGACACGCATGGGATAATGACACGCACACCGTCAATGACATCGCAGCCACCGTCTGCGCACTGCTCAACATACAGCAGCCAAGCGGATGCGTGGGACACGCCATCAACGTGATGAGACCGGCTATCGATGTGAAGAGAAGATAACGACACATTGCCGGATATGAATAAGAAAGGCGTGAGGGCACGACGGCTCTCACGCCTTTCTTATTATTTGCTGACACCACAGTCGTAATCTTTCCTACACATTGCATGAAACCATTGTAGTCTGAACATCAGTCACAGTATGTACTGACAAGTCATGAAAAACAAGGGGAATAAAGGACAATTCGGCCTGTGACGAAATTTCCTATGCCTATTTTTTGCCAAAAAAATGTTAACTTGCTGATAATCTTAAAACAAGTAATTTAAAAACCTTGTGTCTCTTTTTTGAAATTCTCAGGTTAGGATATAGTCTATACGCAGGTCTGAGAATTTAAGAATCCTAACCTGAATTTTTCAACGTCCTAACCTGAGAATTTCAGACGCCGAATAAGACACGGGAAAATTTCAAAAGGCATTATTCCGCTGACAGACATCAACGGAAAAAGGGGAGTTTCGGACAGCAGAAAATGTGCGAAATGGTAAGGATTTTCGGTTCGTTGTCAGATGGTAACTGTCTGAATTTTGCTGTGACTGACGCAAAGATACTACGTTTTCCTGAGTGTCCGTGTCTGTCTCGTTCTGCTTTACGCCATCTTTTGAGGTTAGGATATTATAATTACATATATAGCAAAAGCAGGTGCGGAAACTCAATGTCTCGCTCACCTGCTCTTATCTGTTACTGTCACCTTCCGGAAACACTCATGTCGGTTGTCTTAGCGTCTCAAGGCGTAGACACTCAGAAGAAAGATATCTCCGTATGTGTAGCGTCGGCATACTTATTCAGAAGAGTCTCGATACACTCCGCACATGAAGTGACCTGACTCACGTTACCGTCATAGCCATTGACAACGGCAAACACCCTACGTGTATCCAGCATCATCTTGGTACGCTCATTGTCACTGGTCGGTGTGCCTATGCCTCCCACCGAATCACGATAGACTGGCAAACCGGCGATATTTATCACGCCTCTTCCTATACCCTCGTACGGCTCATTCTCCTCGCCAATTCCAAGTATCACCTCATCACCCACAATCTTGTCATAGTCGAACCCACCTATGCTATATCCATAAATAATAGACGCAAGGTTGATGAGATCAACGACGGTGTTCACCTTGTAGAGACCCTTACCCTGCAAGGCTCGCCGTATCAGTGCCTCACCGCTCGGACGGTAACGGCTTGGATCCTTACCACATTTTCTGTACACCTCACGTGTGGCCGCTATGCTTGAGATGTTCTTGATTGAGTCGATGTCATAAGAGTTCTTATATCCGTCGAGAAAAGCGTTGATCTCATTCCACAGACTCTCATTATACTCTGAGTTGGTCATCTCAGCATACACTACGGCTCCCTTAAAAGCCGGACACACGCCACGCATCTCATCAGACACCTGAATACGCTTACCAATCATATCACTGACAATGTAAAGTGTTATTGTTCGTACACATCCTCAATCTCAACGACATAAACCGTGTGCCATCCGCCTCCCGGCTTGTCGTTGTACCATTTCTCCGCCACCGTCTTATCGAGGAAGTCCGCCTCACTCATATCTGAGCGGAACAACTTACGACACACCAAGGTGAGACGCGCCTCACTGAAAGTCACGACGCCGTCAGCCAATTGTTCTGGATGAAGGCCTGCCAACGACACCTTGTCACAGTCTCTTCCTGACTTACTGCCGCATATCTGAAGAGCCTTACGCTGAGACTCACAGAAGAAGCTCAAAGTGAGTCTCTCATTAGAGTCGATAAACTCATGTGTATATCTCTCGGGACGGACGAAGATGAAAGCCACCGGCTTATTCCATAAAAAGCCGACACCGCCCCATGAGGCAGTCATGGTGTTGAACTTATCCTTGTCTCCGGCTGTTATCAGCATCCACTGGTTGCCGATGAGGTCAATCACGTTCTCCTTTGTGAGAGCATTTATATCTTTTTTCTCCATACAATAATCTGTTATTAGTTTGACTTGCCCATGTCTTCCTCGATAAACTTCAGAAGACGCTCGACGGCCTCACTCTCAGGGATATTCCTCTCCACACACTCTTTCCTCTTGTACAAGCTCACCTTACCTACTCCGGCTCCCACGTATCCATAGTCAGCGTCGGCCATCTCTCCTGGACCATTCACGATACATCCCATTATACCAATCTTAACTCCCGTAAGATGCTTGGTAGCCTCTTTGATTCTCTTTATGGTGTTCTCGAGGTCATATAATGTTCGTCCGCATCCCGGACATGATATGTACTCTGTCTTGGTAAATCGCACTCTCGCCGCCTGAAGGATACCGTAAGCGGTCTCCGTCACTTGCTTCTGTGTCACCTTGTCGTTATGGTTAAGCAAGATGATACCGTCAGCCAGGCCATCGATAAACAAGACACCTGAGTCAAGGGCAGCCTTAAGCTGCAGATCCTCAAGACTCTCCTCGTCATATTCCTGACACACCAGCATAGGATTGGTCACTCCGAGATTCATGAGCTGGAAAGCCAGTGCCCTATGCTCTCCCAGCTTGTTGAGAGTCTGCGGGTGACTGACAATCATCACCTCAGGATGTCTCTTGAGGAAGTCCACATCCTCAGCTCTCAACCTGTAAGGGTTGAGCACCACGGTGTTCATCAGCGGTATGTCATTAAGGACGACAGCGACGTTGACGCCGCCCACCGCCTTCACAGGCTCACCGTTTGCCTCAGTCAGTCCAGGTATTCTCACTGCCACCGTCTCACGCTTCTCCGGCTTAAGCCAGCTATACTTGTCCGGCAAGACAAACTCATCGATAGGCAGCTCGCTGCCCTTACGGGAGTTCACAGCATAGTCCACAAGTTTGCGGGCCACGGGAATCTCGTTCTCCGGAGCCTCAGACAAGGACACGCGCACTGTGTCTCCTATACCGTCAGACAGTAACGCTCCTATACCCACGGCACTCTTGATGCGACCGTCCTCTCCGTCGCCTGCCTCCGTCACACCCAGATGTAAAGGAAATGCCATGCCCTCCTTGTCCATCGTCGTGACAAGCAGTCGCACTGTACGAACCATCACGACAGTGTTGCTCGCCTTGATGGAGATTACCACGTCAGTGAATTTCTCTCTCACACATATACGGAGAAACTCCATACAGGACTCAACCATTCCCTCCGGTGTGTCACCATAACGACTCATGATTCTGTCTGAGAGACTGCCGTGGTTCACACCGATACGTATCGCCGTATGATGCTCCTTACAGATATTTACGAAAGGAACGAAACGCTCGTCTATCTTCTTGATTTCCTCCGCGTACTCTGCGTCGGTGTATTCCAGTTTTTTGAAGGTACGAGCCGGGTCGACATAATTACCCGGGTTGATTCTCACCTTCTCACATATCGTGGCTGCGGTGTCAGCCACTGATGCGTTGAAATGGACGTCAGCCACCAACGGCACGTTGTAACCGTCACTACGTAACCCAGCGTTTATGGACTTCATGTTGAGAGCCTCACGCTGTCCCTGAGTGGTGAACCGCACAATCTCGCCTCCCGCGTCGACGATTCGTTTGGCTTGCGCCACGGAACCGTCCGTATCCATCGTGGAAGTGTTTGCCATAGACTGTATGCGTATAGGCCACACACTTCCCATCAACAGTCCTCCCACGTTCACCTCAGTGCTCCATCTCCTGGAGTAATTGAACAGGTCTATCATATATTAATTACACTTATACTCAAACTTAACGCTTTTAAGCTCCTCATTCGCTTTCTCTATCTTACCACGCAGGCTATTCTTATAGTCGGCAAACTTCTCGGCCAGAGCCTCGTCACTGAGGGAGAGCATCTGTACGGCAAGTATGGCGGCGTTCAACGCGCCATTGATGGCTACAGTAGCCACAGGAATGCCGGGAGGCATCTGCAACATAGAGTAGACGGCGTCTATTCCTTCCAACGTGGAACCTTTGACAGGAACACCAATGACAGGAAGTGTGGTACTTGCGGCGATGACACCCGGCAAAGCGGCTGCCATTCCTGCCCCAGCTATAATAACCTTAATCCCCCTGCCCTTCGCCTCCTTGGCAAACTTCTCGACTGCGTCGGGTGTACGATGTGCGCTCAACGCGTTAATCTCAAACGGTATATGCATCTCGTCAAAGAACTTAGCGGCTTTTTCCATAACAGGCAGGTCTGATGTGCTGCCCATTATTATCGATACGATTGGTGTCATAGTCTATTATGTTTAACTTGTTAATCACGTTCTTTTCCATCTTCAACGCCTGGAAGAGCACCACCAGACACAACGGCTCACATCCAGTCTTTCAGAATGAAAACCATGGAGCACACCAAGCCCACAAAGAAGCCTACAGCTACCTGTGAGACAGAGTGCTGACGCAATATGATACGGCTGGTGCCAAGGGCGCCTGCTATGATAATCAACACACAGGCTGGTATCACTGGATTGAAATAAAACAAAGAGCTGAAAGCGAGTAGCGCACCTGTCAGTCCGCCTATCCCCACCATGTGGGTGCTAATCTTCCACCATGCGTTCACCATCACACATATTATCTGAGCCACAAGAGCCGCCATGACGATTCCCTTAAAAAACATAGGCACGTTGAAACGGGTCATCAGGATGAAACACACGGTGTAGCTTATGAGTGTGAGGATATAAGGGAGATGACGATGCTCACGACTGCTCAACTGAATGTTCGTTTGCCGGTTGATATGCTTGAACATGCTGATACATGCTCTCGGTATCAGTATGGTGAAGATATAAACCATGGATAATATAAACAGCTTGTAAGAGAACGGCAACATCTTCAGATAACTGAAAAGGAATAGTCCTAACAACACCCATATAGGGGTGTAAAAAGGTGAAAAAATAGTGGACAAGGTCTTCGCCGCCAATATCAACTTCTTCTCATTCATACACTCTTTCTCTTTATAGCTGTCGGTATTCCGAATTTCGTTCTGTACTTGTTTACTGTTCTTCTCTCAATGTTCACACCACGCTTCTTCAACTCCTCAACCAATTCTATGTCAGAATAAGGATGTGACTTGTCCTCACCATCGATGATGGCTCTCAACACTTTCTCGACCTTAAGTCCGTCAATCTCCTCTCCCTTGCTGTTGGTCCTCATCCTCTTGAAGAAGAACGAGAGCGGATACAGCACACCGTCGACGAGGGCGTACTTGCTGTTGCATACGCGTGACACTGTGCTCACGTCCAGCGACGCTCTCTTCGCCACGTCCTCAAGTATCAGCTTGCGCATGTCCTCCTCGTTCTGAGTGAGGAAAAACTTATGCTGAAGATCTATTATGGCTCTCATCGTCGTGGTCAGTGTGCGTTGTCTCTGAAGTATTGCCTCTATGTACATCCTCGCCGCATCAACCTTCTGCTGATAATACGCCATTCGCTCCTTGTCATGCTTACTCAGTCGCACGCCATCCTTTTTCATTATGTCCAGCATACTGAGGTATTCCTGACTGACATGCAGACTTGGCACGTCTCCCCCATTCAAAGTCATATTGACGTTTCCCTCCGCATCTGTATCGATGACGAAGTCCGGAACAGCCATCTGCACCCTGTCTCCCGACGACTCACTCATCGCCAGCCCGGGATGAAGGTTGAGCTTCTTGATCTCCTCCATCACGTCGCTAAGGTGTACAGAGCTGACCCCGAGGACAGACTGCAACCTTGCCACATTGTTGTTGACGAACAAGTCATAGTGCTCGTCTATTATCTTCCGAGCAGTCTGCAATAACTCTATCCTATCGAAAGTCTGATGATTCGAGTCAGCAAGTTTTCTGTCAAGCTGTATCAGCAAGCACTCACGCGTGTCACGGGCTGCTATACCCGGCGGGTCGAACTGCTGCACTATGCCAAGAGCCTTCTCCACTTCCGTCTCGTCAGTGTAAATGTTGTGATTAAGCATCATGTCATCGACGATGCTTGATATAGGACGAGAGAGAAAACCACGGTTGTCCAGTGAATAGATGAGATACTCCACGAGTGTGTACTGCTCGTCGGTAAGGTCGTAGTTAATAACCTGATCCATCATGTCGTCCATGAAAGAACGTGTGGCGCCTATAGGTATCTCCTGACGCTCGTCCTGTCCACCTACAAAAGCAGGCAGGTCATCTGCGTCATAGTCGTACAACGAGTCAGGTGCCTCATACGTGTCCTCACCAGTAGACTCAGGCGTATCGTCCGACACCATGCCAGCATCGGCGTCCTCAGTGTCATCCTTTCTCAACACACCCTCCTCAAGAGCCACGTTATCGACTATCTCATCTCTCACATTTTCCGCCAACTCATTGACCGGAAGCTCAAGCAGACGCACAGTCAATAGCTGAAGTGGCGACAGACGAAGTTGCTGCTGCTGCTTGATTACCTGATATGCGCCTTGTGAAATCACCATCATCAATGAATTTAAAAACGTAATACATGTCCATACAGTGCACACACCGTACGGAGTCGCAAATTTAGTCAAATTCCACGACATAACATCTTCAGAGCAAAAAAACATGCCATAACCATCGTTTTTCATTTTATGTCATACAGAATCCATAATGTGGACTTAGCATATCTCATGGGGATAACGTGTGAAAAAAGGTGAAAGAAATGACATATCCTTTAATTCACAAGCGTGTCGTCCGCTGTTATGGATTTTATGACTATCTTCGCGACAACAAAATATTACAAAAAGAGATGACAACATTGGTTTTCGCGAGTAACAACGCTCATAAACTCGATGAGATCCGCTCTATTCTTGGAGATAGGTTTATGATTAAGAGTCTGAAAGAAATCGGATGTGACGCAGACATACCTGAGACGGCAGACTCATTCAGGGGTAACGCTTTACTGAAAGCGAGATATGTCAAGGAACATTTCGGATATGACTGTTTCGCTGACGATTCAGGACTGCAGGTGAGCTACATGGATAACCTTCCTGGCGTCTACTCCGCCAGATTCGCAGAGAAATTCGCAGGACAATTAGGAATTGACAAGGACAGTCTGCCGGAGGAAAAGGACAAACGTAACATGGAATGTCTGCTCCGCAGCCTCAACAACAATAACGCTTTCGCTGAAGGCAACAGTCCAAAGGCATGCTTCCGCACCTCTATAGCTCTGATATATGAGGGAGGTGAGTATTTCTTTGACGGAGTGGTGGAAGGACACATCATAGCTGACGCAAGGGGAACGTCAGGGTTCGGATACGATCCGATCTTCGTTCCAGACGGTTATGATAAGACATTCGCACAACTCGGCAATGAAGTGAAAAATAGCATAAGCCACCGCGCCAGGGCCGTGAGCAAACTTGTTGAATTCCTAAAAAAATAAGCGAGAGATGTCCAATCAAGTAACCATCAGATGTAAGAACAACTGTAAGCTAATCAACGTTGAGCTCGGAAGCACGTTAAAGGATGTGTACGTCAAATCCGGACTGGACATGTCTTACGGACCTGTAAGCGCAAGGGTTAACAATAAGGTGCAAGGACTGAATTACAGGTTTTACAACAGCAAAGACGTGGAGTTTCTTGACCTCACATGCTCCTCTGGAATGAGAGTGTATACCAGAACGTTATTCTTTATCCTCTCTAAGGCCGTAGAGGACCTTTTCCCTAACGGTCAGCTCATTATCCAGACTCCTATCAGCCGCGGATATTACTGTGAGCTTCAGATTGGACGTGAGCTCGTGGCAGAGGACGCCGTAGCCATCAAGAAAAGGATGCAGGAGATTATCGACGCGGATATGCAGATACACCGCGTCCAGTGTCCTATAGAGGAAGCCATCGAGATGTTCCGCAACAAAGGTATGGAGAGTAAGGCGCAGCTGCTTGAAAGCCAGACAAAACTCTACGCGTACTATTACAGACTGGATAACACCATCGACTTTTTCTACAGCTGCCTGCTGCCTAACACAGGCAGGATACATCTGTTCGACCTTATCAAGTTCTACGACGGACTGCTGCTCAGAATACCTTCTTTGAAGGACCCGAGCAAGCTGAACGACCTCATACCGCAGACCAAGATGCTGGACGTGGTACGTGAGCATCAGAAATGGCAAAGGATTCTCGGAATGCGAACGGTAGGTGAGTTCAACATGGCCATCGAAGACGGACGGGCAGCCGAGATAATAAATGTGAGCGAGGCTCTGCAAGAGCGCAAGCTCTCACGCATCGCTGACGAGATAATTGAACGAGGCTCGAAAATTGTACTTATAGCGGGACCGAGCAGTAGCGGAAAGACAACGACAAGCAAACGACTCGCCATACTGCTTATGGCATGCGGACTTCATCCTCACATACTCTCCACAGACGACTATTTCGTCAACAGGGTCGACACTCCGCTCGACAACGACGGCAATTACGACTTCGAGTGTATCGGAGCCGTGGACGTCGAGCTTTTTAATAAACAGATGACAGCCTTGCTCGGTGGCGATGAGGTTGAGATACCAAGATACGACTTCCCTACCGGAAAAAGAGTGTATGAGGGACGCAAGTTGAAGATAGGAGACGGTGACATAATAATACTTGAGGGTAACCACGCTCTCAACCCTGTCATGTCAAAACTCATAGATGAGAAAGACAAATACAGAGTGTATGTGTCAACAATGACAACGATAGCTTTGGATGACCATAACTTCGTGCCTACGGTGGACATACGACTTCTCAGACGTATCATCAGAGACTACAACTACAGAGGGTTCTCTGCTCTGGAGACAATCGCCAGATGTCCAAGTGTGACAAGAGGTGAGGAGAAGTGGATCACGCCGTTTCAGGAAAACGCTGACGCCACGTTCAACAGCGCCTTGCTGTATGAGCTTGGAGTGATACGCAACCAGGTTATGCCAATCCTGGAGCAAGTCAACGAACGTGTGACGGAGTATGCGGAGGCAAGCCGACTACGCAAATTCCTGAGATATTTCAAGCCTGTACCTATCGACCAGATACCACCAACGTCACTTCTTCGTGAGTTCGCCGGAGGTAGCTCCTTTGAATATTAACATTACACGTAGTAACTTACTATACGGAGATCCGTTATGCCTGACAACAGACATAACGGACCTCTTATTTATACATTATACTAATATATATGAGAGAGACAGATTAAAGTGACACGTAAAAGACACTGTTTTCTGACAAAACACAGACAAATCGATATAATAATTGACATAATTCATACATTTTATTCATTTTTCTTTCTTTTTGTTTGGTAGTTATTTTATTATGCTTTACATTTGCAACGTATTAAAGAAATAAAGTAAGCAGAATGATGAATCTTATGAATAATAATAACTCATACAACACGAATGTTCATATTCCCACATCATACCAGCCGAAAAAAAATTCACGGTAGAGTGACGCACACAACACAAAACACAAAACGGGGCTGGTTCTAACTATTAGGACCAGCCTTCACATTTTTTGACACACAACATACACAAACAATAAAACACGAATAAGAAATATGTGCGGATTTGTAGCAATACTAAATAACAAACGAGATCCGAAGGAGACAAGAAAACAGTGTCTGAAGATGTCCTCTATGATAAGACACAGAGGACCGGACTGGAGCGGTGTATACAGCTCAGAGCAGGTGGTAATGGCCCACGAGCGTCTTGCCATCGTTGACCCTTTGTCAGGAGGACAACCACTCTACTCGTCTGACAACAGTAAGATACTTGTTGTCAACGGTGAGATTTACAACCACCAGGCATTGAGAAAGGAAATAGGGGACACCTATACGTTTAAGACAGGCTCTGACTGCGAGGTCATATTAGCCTTATACGAGAAATACGGCAGCTCATTCATAGACAAGCTGAACGGAATATTCGCTTTTGTGTTGTATGACTCATCTACAGACGAATACCTCGTGGCGCGTGACTCAGTGGGAGTCATTCCTTTGTACATAGGTTATGACAAAGACGGCATGACCTATGTGGCTAGTGAGCTGAAAGCCCTTGAGGGATATTGCGACGAGTACGAGGTGTTTCCTCCGGGTCATTACTGTCACAGCGGTAACGGCGGAAAGATAGAGAGATGGTACACACGTGACTGGTTCAGGTATGACGACAACAATTGGCTGACGTCAGACCACGAGGAGGCTGTGAAGCTGTTGCGCACGAGCCTCATGGCGAGCGTCAAGAGACAGCTGATGAGTGACGTGCCATACGGAGTGCTGTTGTCAGGAGGATTAGACAGCTCAGTGATATCTGCCATAGCTAAACTCTACGCCGCAAAGCGCATAGAGGCTGACGACAAGCATGAGGCGTGGTGGCCGAGGCTCCACTCGTTCGCTGTGGGACTGAAAGGAGCGCCAGACCTTAAAAAAGCCCGTGAGGTGGCGGAGCACATAGGAACAGTACACCACGAAGTTAACTATACCATTCAAGAAGGTCTCGACGCCATCCGTGACGTGATATATTACATAGAGACATACGACGTGACCACGGTCAGAGCCTCAACACCTATGTATCTGTTGGCAAGAGTGATAAGAAGCATGGGTATCAAGATGGTGCTGAGCGGAGAGGGTGCTGATGAAATCTTCGGAGGCTATCTGTATTTCCACAAAGCTCCGTCAGCAAAAGAATTTCATGAAGAGACAGTAAGAAAGATTCAGAAGCTGTACATGTACGACTGTCTGCGCGCCAACAAGTCACTCATGGCGTGGGGAGTTGAGGGACGCGTGCCATTCCTTGACAAAGAATTCATGGATGTGGCGATGCGAATAAACCCTGCGCTGAAGATGTGTCCGGGCAAGATGATAGAAAAAGGTGTCTTAAGAGAGGCATTCGCCGAGCTGTTGCCTGAGAGCGTGGCGTGGAGACAGAAAGAACAGTTCAGCGATGGTGTGGGATACAGCTGGATAGACACACTGAAGGAAGTGACCAGCAAGCTGGTGAGCGATGAGCAGATGAGTCACGCTGCCGAGCGTTTCCCTGTCAACCCACCTATGAACAAAGAGGAATACTACTACAGGAGCATCTTCGAGGAACACTTCCCAAGCAAGTCAGCGGCTCTCACCGTACCAAGCATACCGAGCGTTGCATGCTCCACTGCCGAGGCTCTGGAGTGGGACAAGGCGTTCAAGAACATGAACGAGCCAAGCGGAAGAGCCGTGACAGACGTACATGATGACGCTGACTAATGAATGACGATACGATAACTTTTATCTGCTTTTTCGACACATGCCGTGCTGTTTGTTATGAGCAACAAACAGTGCGGCATGTTATTACTCGTCGTCGCTCCAGTCATTGTCTGACCCTAACCACTCTTCCATGCTAAACCATTTGATACCCTTGTTCTCAGTCTTCAGGTATCTGTCTATCATTTCATACACGTCAATACCGAGCATAAACTCCAGACGGTGTATCCTACGGTTAATCACTGAACGCGCGTTTTTGAACAGACGCGCCATGTCAGCCTGCTTTATTCCGAGGAAAGCGAGATAAATGATTATAAGGTCTTTATTCTCCATATGCTCATTATAAGACAACACATAACCACGGAAATTAGGGTGAGAGGTGTCAATGGCATGAAAGACCTCAGCCCACGTATCCTCCATCAACACCTCAGTGTAGGAGCGTGAGATATGGTGAAGCTTTCTGAGTACCGGTGACAAGTCCTCCCCCACGTCAATCCTCAGCTTAGTGTCCGCCTCCATCACCTTCATAATCTTCAGATGTCTCTTCTCCATCCTGTCCTTTGCCGTCTTCAGATTGTCCATACGTCTAGCGGCCACTATCTTACTCCTCATGTGTACCATCAATACGGTGAACACGATTACCGTGAGCAAAGCGAACACGAACAACGATAAGAAAATATACTCTATCTTCTCTATCCTGTCATCATTAATCTTTTTCCTCATAGATGAGAGCTGCTGTGACTGATGAAAGCTGGATGCGAGCTTTGTGTCATTGACCTTCTCGATGACCAATGCCGAGTCCTCATAGTCGAAATGTCTGAAAGCGTAATCGGCAGCCTTCTTCTCATCTTTTCTTATAGTATACAATACAAAGAGTCTCTTGGCGCACTCCGACTTCATTCTCATGTCAGTCTCCTTCTCGTAGGACTTCAGAGTATAATACTCAAACGAGTCAATGCTGACATCGAAGAAAGTATAGTAATTAGCCATCTTTGACAGCACATAAGACGACAGAGAGTCGACGCACATACCATATAGCATGTCCAGCGTCTCACGCGCCTTCGCCTTATTCTCAGACAAGAGTTGGAAATTAAGATAATCTCCCAAAAACTGCGATATGTTATACACTTCCCCATCGTCAGTCATCATCGACCTGCCCCGTTCGTAGTAACATGACGCACTGTCGTTCTGTCCGCAAAGCAGGTATGAGTTAGCTACGTCCTGATACGACTGAAAGTCATCCACTCCCAAGTCTTGCCTGATTCTCAATGCTCTTATGACGTAATCCAGCGACTCAGAGTATTTACCCATGTTACCGTTCATCTGGCTAAGCTGAGAGTAAACGTTGGCCAGCGTCATGGAATCCACATTAGCCAACACGTTGTTCTCGCCTATGTCGGCTGCCTTATAGTAGTAAGTGACGGCGAGAGGATAATTTCTCATGTCCCTATAGGTGCTTCCCATGTAGTAATTCACCTCCATTCTCTCCCCTATAGAGCCACACTCAGAGAAATAGTCGTATAAAATATTTATGATGCTGTCGGAATTATGCTCAACATAACACTTGTCCTCAACCTTATACCTCAGCAAAGAAAACCTCATCCTCACGTCGTTAGGCATATTCTCGATATTATGTTGTTTCTCGTCAAGAAGACTAAGCACCTCCCTCGGGTTTGTCTCCGCTTTTTTGTTCAACTCCGAATAATATCTATCATAACTATTATCACATGACAATAATATGAATGGTATCAGAAAAAAAAGTAATGAATCAGCTTTTATCATAATGCGATGCAACAATTTACTTAATGACAGTGTCGATAACTCGTTCTATGTCATCAATGGTGAACCCCCTTGACAATGCGAATCTCATGAGCTTAAACTTTATCTCGGTGTCTGTCTTACCTTTGACACTCTTCTTTTTAGACATCAGCAATGACAGGAGAGTGTCGTGGTTGTCATCCTCATGAATCTCGTCCAAAGACTCATCAATAACCATCTGGCTTATTCCCCTCCTCTTCAGCTCGATGGATATTTTCACCTTTCCCCAGTGGTTGAATCTGAATTTCTCTCTCACGAAAGCCATTGCGAACCTGCTCTCGTCTATGAACCTCTCGCTCACCAGCTTGTTGATCAGTCTGTCCTCCGCTCCATCTGGCAACTCCCATCGGCTCATCTTCTTCCTCATGTCCGTCTCACAGTATTCGGCGGCGGCACATAAGGATGAGAGCTTATAATAAGCCTCATCCTCAGTCATAACCTTTTTTGCTTTAGCAAACATACACCTGACATTACCTGAAGGCGGCAATCTCGTCAGCCAGCTCCTTACTAATAGAATTATTAAAACTCTGACAGACGTTGACAGCCAGTCTCTGTCCCATTGCTATGACATCATCCCACACCTTCTCGTCCAGTCCGTCAAGATTATCACGCAGCACACCGTTTCTCATCAGTCCGTATACCACTCCCGCGTTGAAATTGTCGCCGGCGCCTATGGTGCTAACCGTCTCAATCTGCTTCACCGGGTAAGTCTTCCTCATCTCCGGAGTGACAAGACGGATATCGCCGTCGGCGTCAGTACATATCATTGTCTTACAGTGGTAACATACCTTACTCTCATACGCCTCAATAGGGTCAGATATGCCGAACATATTATCGAAGTCCTCCGTTGAGCCCCTGACGATGTCAGCGAACTCGAAATTCTCCAATATGTTAGGATACAACTTGAGAGCCTCATCACGGTGAGTGGAACGGAAGTTGATGTCGTAGTAGATAAACGCACCTCTCTCCCTCGCATAACACAGGAACTCCCTCACCTTGTCACGCAACGCCGGATTGAGCACGAAGTAAGAGCCCATCATAATAATGTCGTCCTTATTAATCTCAGGCCACTCCACGTCGAGTCTCGCCTTAGGGTAATCCTTATAGAAAGAGTATTCAGCGTCATTTCTCTCGTTGAGCCAAGCGAGTGATATAGCAGTCCTTCCGTCCTCATAGACACACACACCACTCGTGTCAATACCGTTTTCCATCATAAAACCCTTGATAATCTCACCCACCTTGTCATTACCAGTCTCCGTGATCATGACAACATTCTGTCCCAGGCGTCCCAACGATATCACTCCGTTAAACACAGAGCCTCCGGGAACCGCCGCAGTAGGCTGACCATTCTTGAATATAATATCCATGATGGTCTCGCCGATACCTATTATTTTACGCATAATTACCTTTAAATAAATATGTAGACGTTAATAATTAGAGTAAGGAGCACAGCTCTTCAAAACTGTCCACGCATACGAAAAGACTGTCCAGTGACTTGTTGACAACATTCTTCTTCTCCAAGTCATTGAACAAGGACAACAAACTGTCCCAAAAGTGGTTTATATTCCAGAGGATAAGCTTCTTTCCGCCAGTACCTATAGTGTTGGAAGCCATCACCGTGAACATCTCATCCAACGTGCCTATGCCGCCTGGCATGACTACCAAAACGTCAGACTCACTCTCGAGAAATTCTTTTCTGTCAGTGAGATTCTCACATCTGAAGTTAATATCTATATAGTCGCTGACACGGTCGTTGCGAACAAGAACCTGAGGAACTATTCCATACACCGTTCCACCATTCTCGTGAACAGTCTTAGCAAGCGTCTCCATCAGTCCGCAGTTCGCTCCACCATATACGAGGGTCTTTTTATTCTCACCTATCCATTTACCAAGTTTTAAGGCCTCCTCATAATATATATTGTCCATTCTGTCAGACGAGGCACAAAAAACACCTACTCTATTCATGCTGATATTATTTTTTGCAAATATGGTAATCTTTTACGAAAACAACAAATATATATATGGTATTTTAACGACTTGCAGGGTGAAGAGCCACGAAAACGGTAATTTGGGTGTGTGTGGGCACACAAAAGGCGTTTTTTTAGGTGTGTACCCACACAATTATTGATTATAGTCAAGAAAATATTAAAAATTTAAAGATTTTCCTTATGAAATTTTGTCATTACTGATAAGCTCCATACCTTTGCAGTGTCAAAAGGAAAAAAGAATTCCTCAGACGATTAGAATAGGTTAGTTAAGGTAAAAGATTTGTTTTGAGTATTAGTTTTTTGAGGTAAGTTAAAAAGATTTGTTTTTTAGGAACTCAATAAGGTGTTAATGAGGTAAAAGATTGAAAAAGGAATTTATAGAGGGTTTAATTTTTTAAGGTTTTGTAAAATACAAAGGAATAAAAAGGTAATAAAGATTGTTGTTCTCATTAGGCAGTTTAGTTTTGAGAAGGTAAAAGATTTGTTTTTCAAGGAATAAAACAAGGTAAAAGATTGTTGTTGAGTTAATAGCGATTAGTTAAAGCATAAGTTAAGAAAATATCAGGAAGTGTCCTGAAGTAAGAATATAGGTTTTAGATTAAGAAAGAAATGCAATTGCAGGAGTGCAGTTGCTTTTTTCGTTTTTAAACGATACATGACGAATATTGTTATAGGAATAACGTTAATATCATGTGACACCCAGCTTATGTGCTCTCTTATTGCATGATGTTAAATCAAAAGAAAAATACAAATAATACACTTACACTACTATCAACAGCCGTAAAGTACACTATGTTTTTGTATCAGTGACTGTCTGAGAATTTCGCTGAAACTCCAATGAGATGGCATCTGCCATTTCGCACATTTTATATTGTTCGAAACTCCTCTTTTTTCATTGACACGTGACAATAAAAAAATGGTTCATCCGACATTTCGAGTGATACGGCAGTCGTGTAGTGCATAGA
>CALCEL010000023.1 GCA_937900485.1 uncultured Prevotellaceae bacterium | reverse complement strand
CAGACCTGCGTATAGACTACAACCTAACCTGAGAATTTTTAAAAAGACACCTAAGGTTTTTTTAAACTTGTTTTAAGATTATCAGCATGTTAACCTGATTCTAGCAAAATATAGGCATTGGAAATTTCGTCACCACGCAAATTGTTCATTTTTCCACCCTTTGTGAAGGATAAGTGCATAGGTCTCGTATGTTATCGGCCACGTGGAAAAGAGACCTTTTACACGTGGCCGATAACATCTTCATACGAGCTGTACGGCAAGAGCGCATCACTTAAAGTGGCTGTCCTTTGAACGGAAGTCAAAGAGAAGTTTCAATGGTGAGTGTGTGGTTCAGAGGCTTTTCTCTCCGTACATACTATCCCACCATGTACTGTTGTCCTGCAGGTATTTGGCAAACCATGCCCAGATGCTGTTCTGCCATTGTATGCGTTTGTAGTAGTCCATAATCCAGTGATTCTCTCCCTTGACCAGCACGAGGGCTGTCGGTCGCTCTAACAGTTTGAGTGCGTTATACATCTGTATGCTTTCTCCGACCGGAACATTCGTGTCGTCTGTGCCATGTACAAGCAGTAATGGTGTGTGTATCTTGTCTGCGTTGTATAATGGTGACTGGTCAACAAACAGGTCCTTGCGTGTCCACGGGTAGCTGTTCGCCATGGATACCTCAGAGTAGGAGTAGCCCCAGTATCCTTCTCCCCAGTAGCTGGTGTGGTCAGATATTCCGGCATGGCTTACTGCGGCTGCGAAAATGTCAGTGACGGTTTGCAGATATTGAGTCATGAAACCTCCATAGCTGGCTCCGATGCATCCGATTTTGTCTCTTTTGACGAATCCGTGTGCGTCGCAGAATGATTTCACCGCTCCAATGATATCGTCGGCGATTCCCTGTCCTGCCGTGTTCACGTGTGCCGCAGACCATTCCTGTCCGAAACCTGTGGCTCCTCTCGGATTGACGACGAGCACCACGTAACCTAATGAAGAGTAGGCGTGTTGCGGGTATCTGCTGGTGAAGTTACGTGAGGTGGGAGAACATCCGCCATAATAATTCACTATCATCGGATATTCTTTCTTCGGGTCGAAATCGTATGGCAGATAGTAGCGACAGCATATAGTGTCGTGGTTGTCTGTGATATAACTCCATGCCTTGCATTCTCCGATTTTTATCTTTGACATATGTTCCTCGTCAGCCACGTCGATGGTTCTCTCTTTGTCGTTCTTGATGTTTATGACGTGTAGGCGGTCTCCGTTTGATGCTCCTTCACCGTAATATGCCATTGTCGGAGACATACTGGACAGTGATATCTTCTCTACCAATTCCTCGCCAGTCTCTATCTTAGAGAATCTCAAAGTCTTGGTGTTCAGTCTGTATACGCTTTGGTAGTCTTTATCTTCCGCCAATATATATATATCGCCGTCAGCCTTTGTCCATGTCACTTGTTTGATGCTCGGGTTGAAATGCTTTGTCAGCGGCGTCCATTTTTCTGGTGAGTAGTCCGTCTGCTTGCTTATCTCGGGTGATAGAAAAAGCTGTATGTCGTACATGTTCGCTATGCGGTTGTCGCTGATGTCTCGTCCTATGCCGTTCAGGGCGTCCGGTGAACCAGTGAGGAGGATATGCTTGCCGTCAGGTGAGAACTGTGCCGAGGATATGAATCCGTCTTTCTCGATAAGAGTGTCCAGAGTCATGTCCTGTGTGTCAAGCATGTACAGACTCATTAGTGTCGTCGGTCTTGCTCCAAGTCTTCTCTCGCTGCTTTGTATGAGAAGTGACCTGCCGTCCTGACTGATGTCGTTCAGCCATACATCGTGATGTCCATATGTCAGCTGATGACTAACGCCGTTTTTGAAGTGGCAGATGTACAGATTGGACCTCGTGCGCCAGTTAGGCTGTCTGTCGTCCGGGTCGATCACCTCATAAACATCCTTTCGTTCCTTAGGTCCTTCCTTACTTACGCTGTATATGATGTAATCTTCAGTTGGAGACATCGTGAAGTTCTGGTCGGGAATGTTTTTGTATAGGACATCTTCCTTTAGAGTTTCCGGATCTATGGTTATTATGCTGTATGTTGACTGCCCGCTGTTTTTGCGTACGTAGTAGCAGAGGTTTGTCTTGGGCATCCAAAACAGGTGATGTCTCATTTCCACGACACTGTTGCTTTGCAGGTTTCTCAGATAGACGTGTTGTGTGTTGTTTCCACCGTCTACTGTTTCGCTTATATTATATATAAGGTGTTTGCCGTTTGGAGATATGCTGACTTTTGAGTACGTCTTTGTGTCCAGCGCGTCATGTAGGTTGAACGGATGCTTAGTCTCGCTGATTTGGTTTCCTATGGTGATGTTTTTTCCGTCCACAGATATTTTTGCTGTGTCTGTCTTTTCCGGCTCAGACATATACTTGATGACTACTTCGTGCAAGTCGGGCTGCAAATCGACGTGTCCGCCGTTAACTGTTTTTCCATCCACGTATATATTATAGTGCTTAATTCCGTTCACGTCAATGTCTGCTGAGGTGTAGCAAGAGTTGGAGATCGTGAATCCGACAATGTGCAATGCCTTGTGCGTGTGGTCTCCTGGCATTGCTCCAACATTTATCTCCTTTCCCTGGTGAAGTATGGAAAAGTCGATTGGCGTGTCAAGAAAATTACTGTCTTTGAATGATTTGCTATTCACGTCTTTCGTGTCAATCATTACAGGTGCCTGTACAGGGAACGGTCCTGAGTATGCGAGTTTCTCCACATCTGTTGTCTGCGCTTCAGCAAATGAGCTGATGAGTAGTAGTGATGCGACAAGGTTTGTTTTTTTCATTGTTTGTCCTTAGTTTTTTTTGTGTGTATAGTGACAAGGGGATGCTTGCCGACCACAAATTTACTAAAAACATTCGTAAGAACACATAATCTCCAATCTCTTTGTACTGAGTTTGTGGTCTGCAAATCCTCCGATTTATGTTCTTTAACATAAAATTGGTATGGTTTTGCCTCTGTTTTCGCACACAACAATTGACATACATCATTAAAAGGGGGTAAAAATGCTAAAAACTTGTGTCATTATTTGTTTATAGGCATGAAAATGTCGTAAATTTGCAGTGTCAAAAGTTAAGGAGGTTTCCTCAGGGACATAAAAGCCAAACGCTTCAGTCCCGATGAATAGGCTAAATTAAAACAGTAATAAACAGAATCTGGAGACCTCGAATTGTTTAATCTATAGTCCCAGTCGCAGGGACAGGTAAAAAAGTTTTTAGGTATGAAAAAGATTATGACAATGATGAGTGCAATGTTGTTTGCCACTTCAATGAATGCGGAAAATGTTACTACTGAGGCTTTCACTGAGACTCAAGTTAATGTTCCAGCTCGTGTTCGTTTCGTTAAGGGTGACACTTATTCTTTCAGTGTCGAATCTGAGAACAAGATTGTCGCAAAATGTATCAAGGCCGCTGTAAAGAATGGAATTCTCTCATTCAATCTTTCTAATGGTCTTAGCGCTGAAGAGGCAGGCGACAACGACTTGACTATCGTCATCACCGCTCCTGGTATGCCAGAGTTCAAGACTTCAAGAGACATGAAGGTTGTTGACATCAAGGCAGAAGAGACTGATGAGGCGAACTCTTACACTTATAACAAATAAGTCCCTGAGAGATTTTTTTGAGTAATGTTTAATACAATAATATGAAAGGTGAGGTTCACATATGTGAACCTCACCTTTTTCATATTCTCGTGATTTTGTCCGGGTTTATGCCGGACGTTGTCATATCTTAGAAATCATCTTCCGTTGTAGCTCCTCTTACGCGTGACAAAGTTTCTGGAGTCATTTGCAGGTATGAGGCCACGTTGTGTAACGGTGCTCTTCTTACGATGTCCGGGCTCTCTCTCAGTGTGCGCAGATACCTCTCTTTAGCGCTTTCGAATCTTATGACGTCAGCTTTTTGCTGAGAAATGATCAGCGACCTTTGTTCAATGGCGAAGATAAGCTGGCAGAACTCGTAGGAACGGCTTGCCAGGTCAAAAAGTTCGTTATGTGGTATGCCGTATATGATGCTTGGCTCGAGCATTGTTATAGCAATCTTGGAAGGTTGTCTCAGGAAGAAGCTCTCGATGCAAATCACCATGTCTCCCTCGTGAGCAATATACTCAGATACAGTGAGTTTGCCCTTGCGGTAATATTGCAGGACAAGTCCCCTTTCCACATAGTACATGTAGTCACACACCTCGCCTTCTTCCAGTGCGTGAGCACCTCTCAGCAGCTTTCGTGGCAACAGGATCTCAGCCAGTTTCTCGAGATTTTCGGGACTTAGAGCCACGTTGTAACCGCGGCATATCTCGCGAGCCACATCTCTTCTTTTTTCCATAGTCTTAGTTTGATGTAATTTAAGTAGTGTTTGTTTTTTTCTCTTCTCTGTCAGTGGGAGTAGTCTCGTTGTCCGAATATCAGACTTCCGACTCTTACCATTGTGCTGTGTTCGTCTTGGGCTATCAGGTAGTCACCGCTCATTCCCATTGATAGCTCTTTGAATTCCTCAGAGTCTTTGAAGTATGTCTTCTTCACGTCCTCGAATGTGCGTCTGGCAAGTCTGAACTCCTCCCTTATCTGGTTGGTGTCGTCCGTGTTGGTGGCCATACACATAACTCCCACAATTCGTACACCTTTCATGTCGCGCCATTCCCCCTCGTTGAGCATGTCTCTCAGTTCTTGTGGGGTGAAGCCGAATTTAGTGGTCTCCTGTGCTACGTGTATCTGCAGCAGACAGTCCACCACGACACCATTATTTATAGCGTGTTTGTTAATCTCCCTTAGTAGTTTTGTGCTGTCGACAGAATGTATCAATGAGATGAACGGGACAATCTGTTTCACTTTGTTAGTCTGAAGATGTCCAATGAAATGCCACTTTATATCTTTTGGCAGAGCGTCCTTTTTCACTAGCAGTTCCTGCACGTGACTCTCCCCGAACACTCTTTGCCCTGCGTCGTATGCCTCTTGCAGGCTTTCTGTAGGGTGGTATTTTGATACGGCGACGAGGCAAACACCATCCTTTAGCGACTCCTTGACTTTATTTAGATTCTGTGTGATCATCATTGTCGGCTTTTGTTGTGTAAGGGAACACGTCGAGAATGTTTGTCTCGCTGACAGATGCTATGCAGTAGTCCACCATTGAGCTTTTCATTCCCTCGTCGAAGTATTTGACAGCGTCTCGCAGGTCGCCCGCCTGTACGAGTATGTTCTGTGACGAGCGTTTCTCCTGCATGGTCTTCTCGTCTAGCGTGATGAACACACACTTCACCTTGTACCACTTGTCAGCGCTGTCCAGCTCGCACGGGAACATCTCCGCGTAACGGGCCTTCTTGATGTCTGTGACCTCCAGCTCGCCGCTTGTGTACGGAGAAACCTCCTCTATGATTCGTGTCTCAGCCTCGGTGAAGTTCAGTGCGTCTACCAGATACACCTCCTGTATTTTCTTAGGTAAGTCACTTCCCTCAACCATTTTCTCCATTTTGACTTTGCACTCGAACCATCCGTTGATTATCATATCTCTTGCTATTTTAAAATATCAATATTAAAATATATCACTTAACAATATTGCAAATATATGAAAATACTTGATACATTTCTTTTTTTGAACGTAAATTCATTCTATATATTCAAAATAATTGCGAAATTTGTATTCATTTTTAATAGGTTTTTCAAAAGACACATGTCAAGTTTACTGACATAAAACAAAAACGATTGTTATGAGAAAAATATTTGCTTATGCATTTATGGTATCTCTCAGTTGTCTTTCTGTGCAGGCTGAGAGTGTGGAGAACGATGTTGACGCTGTCAATGAGAGTATGACTGAGAGTGGTGTTGAGTCATCTGGCTTTTTGACTCAGGCTTTGAACTCTGCCATTGAGGAGTCCGTGAAAGATGTGGAGTATGGTAGAAAGGTTACTCAGTTCGCGAGTGTGCCTAAGTTTGGTGGTTATGCGATTGGTAAGTATTCTTACTCTGATAAGTTTGGAGAGAAGGGTGGTGACGGATTCAACTCTCGTCTTATCCGTGTGTATGTTGATGGTACAATACTCAACGACTTCAAATACCGCATACAGATGGAACTTAACGGAGACAAGAAGGCGCACATAAAGGACGTGACACTGGAGTGGAGCAAGTACAAGGAGTTCAGTGTCAAGGTTGGACAGTTCAAGAGATGTTTCACATTTGAGAACCCATATAACCCGTTTGATGTGGGAGTCGGAGACTACTCTCAGCTCGCAAAGAAGTTGTCTGGTTTCGGTGACTATTGCGGAGAGGCCAGCATGGGGGGACGTGACCAGGGGCTTCAGGTGGCTGGTGACCTCTTCCCGGTGGGTGAGGACAAGCGCAGACTGCTGCATTATCAGTTGGCTGTCTACAATGGTCAGGGAATCAACGTGAAGGATGCGGACGGTAAGAAAGACCTTATCGGTACTTTGCAGTTCCAGGTTGTAAAGGATTTGTATGTAGGCGTCTTTGGATGGGATGGACAGTACACCGGCTCTAACGGAGTCAGTGTGGACCGACACAGATACGCATTCGGCGCGAAATATGAGCATGATGGTTGGACAGCTCGTGGTGAGTACGCTCACTCTCAGGGACACAAGGTCACAGACTATGACTCATCAACTGGTACATGGAGCGGTAATGGTAAGGCTGACGCTTGGTATGCCACAGTGGGCGTGCCGGTAAATGACTGGTTCAAGTGCTACGTGAAGTATGACGCATATCGTGATGACGCTTCTTGGTCAACACTTAAGACGATTTATACTATCGCACCAAACTTCCAGTTACATAAGAATCTTGTGTTCCAGATTCAATATAACTACGTTAATGACAAGACGAACGCTACTGACCGTCATTACAATGAGGTGTGGGCGGAGACATATTTCCGTTTCTGATCCCTCGTGATGTGAGCAGAGCATTTCAACATCAGTTTTGTTGACGAATAAGGAGATGCCGGACTGTGCCAAACAGCGGGCGTCTCCTTTTTCTTACCGTGTGTCACTGGTTTTACACGTGTGTCGTGTTAACGGATTGTTACACATTGATTATCCGTGTCTTTTCTGTCACGTCTTGAAATGGTAAGAATACTATAATATATGTGTCAGACCGCCATTCTTATAAGACACGGACGAGAATTGCTCGGGCTTGGTGAGTTGACATGAGTCAGTGTTAGATGTAGGCAGCGTGAAGCGTGTCCGAAGAAAAAGTCCCATTCCGCCGACACCTTTCCTCATGTGCGTTCACAAATAAGTGTTATAACCTAAAAGAGTTCATGTTATTTGTTAAAGCGTATTAACAAGAAAGCCTTTGGCGTTAAGTTAATTGTTCCTTATGAAATTAGTTTTTAACTTTGCCGTTGTTTAAGTATTATTAAGGTTAAATGATGTTAAATGATAAGCAGCAAGGCAAAATAAGACAAATTCTGAATTTCATTATTTGTTTCCTGATGATTTTTGCCGCTTCGATAATGAGGGACGGGAAATACTTAGGAAGGAGTGTCTCCGCTAATGACGCGTCACAGGATAGTACGTCCGTGTCCGTGTTGCGTGAGATGGGTGACAATGAGTATGTTATCAACACGTCTGATATCGGCGCTGATATCGTCGGTTATGCAGGAACGGTCCCTTTGGAGATTCATGTCAAGGACGATGTTATCGTCGATGTCAAGGCTTTGGATAATACGGAGACGCCGGACTTCTTTGGGGCTGCGAGTAGCTTGCTCAGCGCATGGAATGGCAAGACTCTTGATGAGGCTTCGGACATGCACGTTGATGTGGTCTCAGGCGCCACGTTCTCCTCAAAGGCCATCATACAGAATGTGAGGCGAGGAGTGGGGTATGCCATGAGTAATGAGGTCAGTGAGAGTGTATGGAGTGATTTCGACTTCACTCTGAAGAACGTCGCTGGACTGCTGGTTGCTCTCATGGCGGCTATTCTGCCGTTGTTCATTAAAGACAAGAGGTACCACTTGGCCCAACTCACGCTGAATGTAGTCGTGCTTGGATTCTGGTGTGGCGCCTTCATATCATATTCGTCCCTCATGTCTTACATGTCGAACGGTGTGAACGTCATCTCTCTTGCTGTCCCATGTGTTTTACTCGTTACGGCGTTTGTTTATCCTTTGTTCAACAAGAAGACGTATTATTGCGCTAATGTTTGTCCTTTTGGCTCCTTGCAGGAGTTGGTGGGCCGTAGTGTCAATCGTAACATAAAAATCAAGTCGGATGTGATAAAGCGTTTAGACCTGTTCCGTCAGTACCTCTGGGCAGCCTTGATGTTGTGTATGTGGACCGGCTTGTGGTTCGGATGGGTTGACTATGAGCCGTTCTCGGCTTTTGTGGTAACCTCAGCGTCGTGGGTGGTTATTGTGTTGGCGTTGATTTTTGTGGTCTTGTCTGCTTTTATCATGCGTCCTTACTGCCGTTTCGTATGTCCTATAGGCACTCTTTTGAAATTCAGTCAGTCTAATAAATAATAATAACGAATATGACTTCCAAGTTTTTAATAATTCTTTTGTGTGTGGCTTTGATTGTGGTCAGTGTCAGATTGTACCTCGTGACCAACAATTCTTGCCAGGAAACGCAGGTGCCCATGTCCGACACGTTGAGTGCCAATGACGACTTTTATGATGTCATCATGAGTCGCGCGAGTGTTAGGTCCTATCTCGACAAATCTGTCGAGGACGAGAAGATAGACAAACTTTTACATGCGGCGATGGCGGCTCCTACCGCTATGGACAAGCGTCCGTGGCATTTCATCGTGGTGACGGAGAAAGACATTCTGAAGAAACTCGCTGACGCATCCCCGAATGCTAAGATGGTGGCGACAGCTCCATTAGCTGTCGTTATTTGTGGTGATATGAGTAAGGAGAAGGATGACTGGACAAAAGATTTCTGGATCCAGGATGTGTCCGCAGCTTCTGAGAACATGCTTCTTCAGGCTCATTCTATGGGTTTAGGGGGGGTCTGGACAGCCATATGGCCGTCAGTGGAGCGTGGAGCTGCGGTAAGCTCGTTGCTTGAGACGCCGGAGCACATCATTCCTTTTGCCACCTTAGTTTTTGGCTATCCATCATCTCCTTCTCAGCCTAAGGACAAGTGGGATGAGTTCAATGTCTCGTATGAGTTGTATGGCGAGTAAGGACTCGTTAATACAAACGTTTCGCGCTGTCTGACAGATATTCAGACATATTGTGGAAACGTCTTCTGTAGTACGCTCGCTGACGAACGTGACGACGAGGGATGGCGACACACGTACACATTCATTCGCACAGAAACAGACAAGCGAGGATACGCAATGCCCCGTCACACCAAAAACGGTGTGACAGGGCATTGCGCTATTCGTGGGTGTGGTGTCACAGATCTACGTCAGGCACCACCTGTCCGTCAAACAGATTGATGACACGCTGTGCGTAGCCGGAGTCACGCTCGGAGTGTGTCACCATCAGAATCGTCGTGCCATCCTGGTTCACCTGTGTGAGCAGCTGCATCATCTCCATTCCGTTCTTCGAGTCGAGGTTACCTGTCGGCTCGTCGGCGAGTATCAGCTTAGGATTTGTCACTACGGCTCGCGCAATGGCTACACGCTGCTGCTGACCACCCGAGAGTTGCAGGGGGAAGTGGTGGGCACGATGAGAGATATCCATGCGGCGCAGCACCTCAGCCACCCTGCGCTTACGCTCAGACTTTGGTACACCCATGTAGGTGAGCGGCAGCTCCACGTTCTCCTCCACGTTCAGTTCATCGATGAGGTTGAAGCTTTGGAACACAAAGCCGATGTTACCCTTACGAACGTTCGTGCGCTGACACTCTTTCAGTGAGCCCACGCTCTCACCGTCGAGCATGTAAGTGCCGCTGGATGGATTGTCGAGAAGACCTAGTATGTTCAGCAGTGTTGACTTGCCACAACCCGACGGTCCTATGATGGACACGAAGTCACCTTTCTCCACTTCGAGCGACACACCTCCCAATGCCACGGTCTCCACATCCTCCGTACGGAACACCTTCTGTATGTTTTCTAACTTAATCATATTATTATACTTTTTAAGAATCGTTGACGGGGGCTGCCGCCTGTCGTCCTTGCGAGTCTGCGGTCTGCAGATTCACGACGATGCGATGAACTGAGAGGGCGACAAGAGCATAAGCTCCGTCTTGACGTTATTACTCGATTACTAATACTTCATTATCCTTGAATGCCTCGTAGCCGCTGGTGACGACACGCTCGTCCGGCTCCAGTCCCTCGAGCACCTCATAGTTTTTTTCCATGGCTTGTGCTGACAGACCAATGGGATGACGATATCTGCGATGTGCTCCGTTGACAACTCTGATGGAACTCTTGCCATTGGTTCCTGTAAGTTGTTCGTGGTGGAGGAAAGAGATAGCACGGAGATTGCTACCACGTTCAGATAAGCGCAAATAGTTGTACGCAGTGGCGAGTGTCGTTATCCATGAGGTGGTAGGTTGTTAAAAAAGCATCCGTAACACAACGAGTGTTACGGATGCTTTATGATTGTCAAGATTCTTTCTTTTCTTCTTCTGGAGCTTCAAGCAGCTTCGTCAGCATCACTTCCAGTGAGTCAGAGCGTTTCAGACGCAGCTTGGAACGAAGCCTGCATCGTGTCACGTTCAGGCTTGACGGACTGATGCAGAGTGCCTCCGCCGTGGAATCGGAGTCATGCCCTAACACCGCCAACATGCATAGAGCGATGTCTTTGTGAGTCAGTGACGGCTCGTATTTTAACAGGCGTTCCTTGTAGCCCGGATAAATCTTCTCGCACATTTCCTGGAACTGACGGTCGTTTTCCCTGTTGAGCAAAGAGCCTATGTTTGTTGTTTTGACGTTGTTGTTTTGTTGTATGCTCTCTGGAGCGTCCTCTATCTTACCGTTTAATTGTCTGTAGATGCTTGCGGTGCAGCCGAGTCTGTCTGAGAACATACGTTGCATGGTGGCTATGCTGTTGAAGCCAGACTGTCTTGCCACGACATCGATAGGCAGTTCTTTGTGGTCGATAAGCAGTTTCTTGGCGTGCTCAAACCTGTATGTGTTGATGAGGTTGTTGAACTTGACTCCCAGCACGTTGTTTATGTAGTACGACAGGTACGTGCTGTTAACACCGACGATAGATGACATGTCGGCTAACGTGAGGTCTGGGTCAAGGTATGGTTTCGTTGTGTTAATCGTCTCTTCCAGTTTCTCTCCGATTTCTCTTAATGTCTTCTCCTTGATGTGTCCGTCTGGATCTTTGTCGCTTTCTTGTATGTTATTGCTCATGACAATCTGTACGTTGTCGATGAGGTCTCCTTTGACAAATAAGCGTGTCTCGTCCATAAGCTTAGGATTGATAGGCTTTTGCATGTAAACGAAATAACCGATAAGGCTGAACACGATTATTGTTGTCATGTCAAACGCTATGCGTAACATGAGGTTGGCGTAGTAGGTCGACAATGTGAGGAAGCATGACATGAACATTCCGATCCACAGGATGGAGTTGAGCCATTTCAACGTCTTGCCCGTGGTGTCTGAATATGCGTAATTCAATTGTCTGTCGAACAACAATACTCTGATGTGTGTGAAGACGAACATCCAAATGCAATATCCTATGGTGTATGCTATAGCGAGATATTTGTTTGGGATAGCTAATGGGTAAATCTCACATATCGTGAGTGCAGTTATTATAACGTAAAACGCCTCACCACAGCAGATTCGGCGAATCACGTGTGATAATGGCTGGCCCTGACGTAAGAGTGAGTACAGCAAACCTTCTAAAAGCGGTAATATCATAAGGCTTGTGATGATGTAGCCTCGGTAGAATACGTTTGTGGTTTTTATCGGGTTTATGTTAAAGATAAACTTCAGGATGGTGAAAATCATGAGGTATGTCAGTAAGCCTATGTAGACTTTCCAGTACACAGTGTTCTCGCGTTTGTGTAAGATGTAAAGTATGAATAATATTAACAAGGCTGAGAATTGCATTCCGTCGCAGAAGATTGCAATATAGCTGTGCAGATTTTCCATGTTTGTATCTTTTTGTTATACGTTCGACTTGTTACGCAAATTTCATGTTTTTTATTTAAAATAAACATTCTGAGTGTTACATAATGCGCATGAAGACTATATTTCTTATCCGAAGTCAAATATTCGTTTGTTGGTGTTTGTGGTATATTTATGTCCAATTAACATTTTTGTGTTTAGTACGAGTGGCGTCCGTGGCTTTTTTTATTTATTATTTCTCTCATCTTTGTTTCCCGGTTCTTGTGTTTCTCATGTGTGTCGCCATTGTCTGACGTGTTCCGCAGCAGTTTTTGTGAAAATGTCAGAGAAACGCGTCTGTACAAATACGGGGATTGACTCGTTATTGTTAAATAGAACGAAAAAAGAAAAGGTAAAATTTAATAAATGCTAAATTACTTTGCCGAAAAGTAACTATGTCGTATATTTGTGTTTAATATATAATCGTGTAATGGACAAAATAATGAATAAGATACTTGTGGCGTTAGCAATGGTGATGACTGGTTTAGGTACTTTATCATCATGTGCGGACTCATATAGTATTTCAGGCACTTCTTTACAGTCCGTGTTTGAGTCAAGGACGGCGTATCTTGAGTACCATCGTGGGGAAAAGTTGGTGAGACTTGATTCTTGTGAGATTGTACATGGTAAGTTCTCCATGTCCGGCTCTTTAGACTCTGTTATGTGTGTAGTGTTGAATATGGGTGGCGCGGAGCTTCCTGTTGTTCTCGAGAAAGGAGATATTACCGTGAGTGTTCAAAACGCCATCATGAAGGTGGCTGGCACTCCTTTGAATGACCGCTTGTATGTTTTCCTTACTTCTCGCGACTCGTTGACTATGCAGTTGGCGGAACTCCCAAAGAAGGAGGCTGAGCTGATTCTGTCTGGTATGGATTATGACGCTGTGTCTATTGAGATGGCTGATGAGGAGGTGGAGATACGTTCTGCATTGGATAAGCTGGAGACGAATTTCATCGTTGAGAATTTTGATAATGTTCTTGGTGTGACGTGGTTCCTGGAGTTATGTAACACCGCATACGCTCATTATCGTTATCCGACCACCACACCTCAGATTGATGAGATATATGGTAGAGCACCGGACTCGTTCAGGAATAATCCTGCGGTGAAGGATTATATGGAATCTGTAAAATGATTTTATGGTTCTTGTGTGTTTGACACAGGATTAGTGTGTTTCTCTCTCCATTCTGTGGCGGTGAGTTTCACGGCTTAAATATTAAAAGATAAAAAAACAGGGATGCGTTCTCGCATCCCTGTTTTTTTGTGTTTATATATCTTTAAGTGTTCGTCTTATCCGTTCATGCTTGCGAGGAATTCGTCATTGTTCTTGGTCCTTGCAATATGTGTGGTGAGGAACTCCATAGCCTCCACTGACGTCATGTCTGAGATATGTTTGCGTAATATCCACATTCTGTTAAGTGTTGATGGATCATGCAGCAAGTCATCACGTCTTGTTGACGATGCGGTGAGGTTTACTGCAGGGAATATTCGCTTGTTTGCAAGCGTGCGGTCTAACTGCAACTCCATGTTTCCTGTTCCCTTGAACTCCTCGAAGATCACCTCGTCCATCTTTGAGCCTGTGTCTATCAGTGCTGTGGCGATGATTGTGAGTGAGCCTCCTCCCTCGATGTTTCTCGCTGCTCCGAAGAAACGCTTAGGCTTGTGAAGCGCGTTAGCATCGACACCTCCGGAAAGAACCTTTCCGGACGCAGGACTTACAGTGTTGTAAGCTCTTGCGAGACGTGTGATTGAGTCGAGGAATATCACTACGTCGTGTCCGCATTCCACCATTCTCTTTGCTTTTTCCAGTACTATGCCGGCGATTTTCACGTGGCTTTCCGCAGGTGCGTCAAATGTGGACGCTATAACCTCAGCGTTTACCGTGCGCGCCATATCCGTTACTTCCTCAGGTCTCTCGTCTATAAGCAACATCATCAGGTAAGCCTCCGGGTGATTGGCTGCTATACTGTTGGCAATGTCCTTCATGAGGAGAGTCTTACCGGTTTTCGGCTGAGCGACGATGAGTGCTCTCTGTCCTTTTCCGATAGGTGAGAACAAATCCACAATCCTCGATGACGCAGAGTCGTTGTAGCCTTTGCAGAGTTTGAACTTCTCGTCTGGGAAAAGTGGGGTGAGGAACTCGAAGGCTATGCGGTCACGTACTCGTGACGGTTCGCAGCCGTTAATAAGTGTTATGCCTGTGAGAGGGAAGAACTTCTCGCCGTCTTTAGGAGGTCTGATCGTTCCGTCCACCACGTCACCGGTCTTCAGTCCGTAGTGTTTTATCTGCTGTTGGCTCACGTACACGTCGTCAGGTGATGGCAGGTAGTTGTAGTCTGAACTGCGGAGGAATCCGTAATTCTCTACCGTCTCAAGTACACCGGACACGTGCAGGATGTCTGTAAAGTCATATTTTGGTGTGGTGAAGGCAGTACTCTTCACGTCCTCCTCGTACTGATTCTTGGAATTGTTTCTTGCGTTAGAGTAGTTGTCGCCGTTATTCTTTGTGTTCTTCATGAAGAAATCCATTGTGATGACAGGTTTGTCTTCCACGTTAGGAATATCTTCGATGATTATGAAGTCCGTTCCGTCTGTCGGTGGCACGAAATCTCCGTTCTCGTTGTTCGTCTCGGAAATGAATTCGTTGTCATTCGTGTCAAGCTGCTCTGTGGATTCGTTCTGCTCCTGTGTCTCAGGCGTTTCGTCTGTTACGGTCTCAGACACAGAGTCGATGTCCTGCAAAGACTCGTCCGTCGTTTCGTGCGTAGCCTCGTCATTTATCTCAGCCGTTACTTTCTCTTCTTTATCCGTATTCTCGACTTTGTCATTGTTTTTCTTGCTCTTTGAGCTTGTTCTGGTCTTAGTCTTTCCTTTTCTCTTTTGAGCTTCGTCCTCAGCGGTGTTTACGTCAGCGCCTGCCATGTCCTTTTTGGTCTCGTTCGCTTCAAGGTTGGCGTCTTCACTTTTTTTTGCGCTTGTCTTGCGTCCGCGTTTTTTAGAGGCAGACTCTTCCTGGGTGTTTTCTGTGTTCTCCGCGTTGTCTGCGGATGTGGCAGATTCAGTGATGTTACTTGCGATCATCTGTTTCTCCTCGTCCGAGAAGTCGGCGAACAGAGAGTCGTCTTTAGTTATTTTCATTGTCTTATCTACTTTTTTCGCCTTTTTTTGGTTGGCAGTATATACGCGGTCTACATTTTTAATGTTGACGCGTGAACGTTTGCGAGTTGTGGCTGAGTCGTTTGTGGCCATAGCGTTCGAAGCGTATACGCTTGCCTGTGCGTCAAGTATATCAAGGATTATCTCATCGTCACTTTTCTTGCCGATACCCTTCAATTCGAATTGTTTAGCTATATCTTCCAACTCGGAACGAGTCATCCCACTAAGTTGTTCTTTATTATACATGCTTTTTTAGTATAATGCGTGTTAATTTTTGTGATTACAGGCCCATACAGTTGTTTGTGCGCACTATAGCGGCGCCTTGTTGGGCTTCAGTTCGGTTAACGTTTTACGCTAACTATCCTTAAAATAAAGTATTGGAAAAATGTCGGACAGGATGCTGTCCCACTCAAATCTTGTGCAAAGATAAGAATTATTATTTTATTGCCAACAAAGTGAGAGATTTTTTTTCTCAATTATTTCTTCGTGTGTTCTCTTTGTGGGAGAATGTTTGTCCTCTCAGGTCTTACTGCCTGTGCGTTATTGTTGTATGCTGTTGTTGATTTCCTCTATGTAGTCGAGGATTTCCTCACGTCCGATCTTAGCGCTTGACGATGTGACGAAGTGTCTTGGCAGCTCCTCCCAGCTTTCCTCGAGGTATTTGAGGTATTCAGCGACGTTTGCGCTGACCTTTTGTTTGCTCAGTTTGTCTGCTTTAGTGAATACGATAGCGAAAGGCACGCCGTTCTCGCCTATGAAGTTGAGGAAGTCGATGTCCTTTTTCTGTGGCTCATGTCTGACGTCGATGAGGACGAAGAGGCATGTGAGCTGCGTTCTGTCCAGCACGTAGTGGCTGATGAGGTTGCGCAGTTTGTCCATCTCTCTCTTTCCTCGCAATGCGAAGCCATAGCCGGGCAGGTCTACGAGGTACCAGTCGTCGTTGACCAGGAAGTGGTTTATCAGCATGGTTTTTCCTGGTGTGGAGCTTGTGAGCGCTAGTTTAGATTTGTCTGTCAGCATATTGATCAGTGATGACTTGCCGACATTACTTCTTCCGATGAAAGCATACTCGGGCAGTGTTGTGTCCGGGCACATGTCCGCTCTTGGTGAAGAGCCTTTGTATATAGCTGATTTGATTTTCATAATCATATTATTTATTGTGTGAATACTTAGAGCCGGTTGTTGTTATGACATCTCGCTAAGCTCCAGCCATCTCATTTCTTTCTCGTCCAGCTCGTCGTTGACCTCCGGTAGTCTTTTCGACAGTTTCGTGATGTTGTCTACGGAAGTGACGCCGCCACATAGCGCCTCCTCGATAGCTTTTTTCTCTGCGGTCAGCTCGTATATATCTTTCTCCAGCTGTTCGAGTTCTCTCTTTTCCTTAAACGTGAGTTTTCTCGTCCTGTTGTCATTGCGCGCCTTGGTTGTTTCCTCTTCCTTCTTAGGCGTCTGTGCAGTCAGTTTTGTTTTCTCGTCTTTCTCCTTCTCAGTTTTCCACTCTCTGTACTGAGAATAGTTACCAGGAAAGTCCGTGGTGTTACCGTCTCCGTTGAAGACGAGTAGGTGGTCCACCACTTTATCCATGAAATACCTGTCGTGACTGACAATTATCAGACATCCTTTGAAAGCCTTAAGATACTCCTCGAGAATCTGCAGAGTTATGATATCCAGGTCGTTCGTTGGCTCGTCGAGTATTAGGAAGTTCGGAGAGCGCATCAGAATCGTGCAAAGGTACAGGCGTCTTCTTTCTCCGCCGCTCAGCTTGTAGATGTAGCTGAATTGCTCTTCTGGCGGAAACAGGAAATGCTGTAGGAACTGACTGGCAGAGAGCCTCTCTCCGTTTCCCATGTCCACATATTCCGCTATGTCCCTCACGGCGTCAATCACTTTCTGGTCTTCCCTGAATGCCATGCCCTCCTGACTGTAATAGCCGAAGCGGACAGTTTCACCGATCTCAATGTGTCCGCTGTCCGGAGGAACTATGCCGAGAAGCATCTTGATGAACGTGGACTTACCCGTTCCGTTGTTTCCCACGATGCCCATTTTCTCGTATCGTGAGAACGTATAGTCGAAGTCCCTGATTATCACCTTGTCTCCGTACGCCTTGCTTATGTTTTTAGCGTTGAAGATCTTAGACCCGATATATGTGTTGTTAACATTCAGACGTACCTTGTCGTCGGCGATTCTTGTCTTCGCCACCTTCTCAAGGTCGTAGAAAGACTCTATTCTGTATCTTGCCTTGCTTGACCTGGCGCATGGAGTGGAGCGCATCCATTCCAACTCGGTGCGGTATAGATTGTTAGCGCGTGCGATGTAAGCGTTCATGTTGTCGATGCGCTGTTGTCTCTTCTCAAGATAGTAAGCGTAGTTTCCCTTGTAAGTGTATAGCCGCTGGTCATCCATCTCGATGATGCTGTTGCATACCCTGTCGAGAAAATACCTGTCGTGTGTCACCATCAGCAAAGACATCGTGGAACGTGTCAAGAACTTCTCCAGCCACTCGATCATCTCCAGGTCGAGGTGGTTGGTCGGCTCGTCCAATATCAGCATGTCGGGTTTGTCAGCGAGTATATGTGCCATGGCGATACGTTTCACCTGTCCGCCGGACAGCTGCGACTCGGGTCTTGCCGACTCCTCGGCAGTGATTTTCATCTGCGTGAGATACTGCTTGTAGAGAAGCTCATGCTCCTCACTCATGCTGGTCTCCTTGTCGCTAATCCTCGGCGACTGCTCGAGGTATCCTATTTTTATGTCATTGCGAAAGATGAGCTTACCGCCGTCGTGTCCCTCCTTGCCCGCTATTATGCTTAGCAGTGTGGACTTTCCTGTGCCGTTTTTGGCTATCAAGCCGATGTGCTCACGCTCATTGACGGAGAATGTTATGTCTTCGAACAATACTCTGTGTCCAATTCTCTTTGTGAGCCCGAGAACCTCAAGATGTGGAGTGACGTTTGCCATGTGCTGTTGACTGTTTACGAATGTCGTCTGTCCGTGACTGGACCCGTTCCTTTTTCGTGTGTGATATGTCCTCATGGCGTGAGTCAGTACTGTTTGCGGACACTTCTCACAACCTGCTTGTGGGACGTTCACAGGAACATGTCTCACGAGATTTCGACGCGCTTTTTCTTTTGTTGAGTTGATTGTTAAGAAGTCATGAGTGCCGACTTCTGGTGCAAAGGAACGGAAAAAATAACACAAAAACAAGAGTGCGGTGGTTAATTGTGGAAAAATGCAGACTGCCTGTGCGGAAATTCCATGGCAGTTACTAAATTCGCGGTATATTAATAATATATATGTAAACAATTAAGTTTTGCTTAATTAATCGTGTAGGCTTGTTATGATTAAGGTGAGAGACTGCGTCCCTGATGATGCTGAGAGACTTGTTGAGATTTATGCTCCCTACGTGCGTGACACGGCGGTGAGTTTTGAGTATGAAGTGCCGTCGGTGGAGGAGTTCAAGATTAGGATTGAGCGCACTCTCGCCTCCTATCCTTATATAGTGGCTGAGGAGGATGGAGTGGTGCAGGGCTACGCTTATGCCGGAGTCTTTCATGAGCGCGAGGCGTATAATCATTGTGTCGAGACGAGTATCTATGTCTCTCAGGGGCAGCGGGGCAAAGGAGTCGGCCGTGTGTTATATGATGAGCTTGAGAAACGCCTGACGCGGCGTGGCATCATCAACTTGAACGCGTGCATCTCGTGGAAGGATGAGGAAGATGAGTACCTGACCCATGACAGCCAGCTGTTCCATGAGCGGTTGGGCTATGTGAGAGTAGCTCATTTCCACCGTTGCGGATATAAATTCGGCAGGTGGTATGACATGATATGGATGGAGAAACTGCTTGACGTGAACTTTGCTGTTCGTCAAGCGGATTGATTTTACCCTTTTTTTTTGCTCAGTTGAAATATATATTGTACTTTTGCGTCTGTTGAGGTGAACGGAGCGTGTTGTCGCACCTCCGTGAGAGGGAACCGGGTGTGAGTCCCGGGCTGTTCCTGCAGCTGTAAGCCATTTTTCTTGGGACAGGCCAAGAAGTCACTGATTGTATCGGGAAGACCGCTTGTCCAATGGCGAAGCCAGAAAACCTGCCTCTGTGTTAATGCCTTTCCGCGCCCAGGATTTGGTGCGGCGGCGACGTTTAATTAATTCTGAAAATTGAGAGTTGATGTTTTTGCGCTCGTAATGTTGACGGGCTCATTGTCTGTGTGCGTATCCGCGCAAGAGAGAGTTGACACGTTAGAGGAAGTGGTCGTGACCGGAACGGGAACGGAGCATCTCCTCAAGGATGTCCCCGTTCATACAGAGGTCATCTCACGTAAGATGCTCGACTCATACGGAGGCAAGTCGTTGGAAGATATCCTTGGCGGTCTGACTGCTTCGTTTGCTTTCAACGAGGGCGACATGGGCAGCCAGATGCAGCTCGGAGGTCTCGGAAACAGCTACATTCTTGTGCTGGTGGATGGTAAGAGACTGCATGGTGATGTGGGAGGAGAGAACGACCTCGCGCTCATTGACCCAAACAACATCGACCATATTGAGATTGTCAAGGGTGCGCATAGTGCATTGTACGGCAGCGACGCTATAGCGGGTGTGGTGAACGTTATCACCAAAAAACATGTAGACAGTGGAGTGAGTGTGGAGAATACGACGAGATATGGCAGATATAACGATGTGCGTCAACATGACGGCCTGGCGGTCAACGTCGGTAAACTCAAGGCTTACACAAACTTCCAGTTTCAACACAGTGACGGATGGCAGAACACCTCACAGGAGTATACGGAGGCCATGCTCATCGATGACAGCCGTAATATGACGGTGAACAAACATACCTGCTGGCAGCTGGCGCAGCGTGTGACTTATGACCTTACGAGGAATGTGGAGGTCTACGCTGACGGTAGTGTGTACGCAAAGACCATCAACAGGCCTGTTGACGGAAGATACGCTTCTTGCGATGTCTACACCTATGACCTGGCATACAAGAACGCCAGTGTCTCGGCGGGAGGAAAGTGGAAGTTGGGAACGGCGGATTATGTAACTCTCAACGCGGACTGGAACAGACATGCCTACTACCATAAATATACTGACACGACGTTGGAGGACGGATACGACCCGAACGGGAATTTCACGAATTACTTCCCGTATTTCGCTGGTCAGCGTAGCCTGCAGTCTGACCAGAGACGTACGATGGTGGAGGCGAGGGGTGTCTTTACGCTCATGGAGAGTAATACACTCAGTGCCGGCGCCGAGTACAGGTATGACTACCTCAAGGCGCCGATGCGTGTGGAGAATGGACATACTGACGACTGGACCATGGCTCTCTATGCGCAGGAGCAGCTGCAGCTGGCCGACTGGCTTAACGTGGTGGCTGGGGCGCGCTTCAACCATAACGCCTCGTATGGTGCCAGAGTGACGCCTAAGATAAGCTCGATGGTCACGCTCGGCGATTTCAAGATTAGGGCAGGATGGAGCGAGGGATTCAAGACTCCGACGCCAAAGGAGCTGCACTACAGGTATCTACGTAGGATGGGGGAGAAGACGTTCTATTACCTGGGAAATACGGGCCTGAAACCTCAGACCAGTGATTACGTCTCATGTGGGGTGGAGTACAGGACTAACGTGTTGACAGTGTCTGTCACCAGTTATGTGAATAAGCTGCGCAACATGATCACTCTCGTCAACGTGCCGGTGAGTGAGATTCCCGTGGGAGTGTCGACGTTCATGGGAGACGGCAGCAACGACATAGTGCCGAGGATGTACGAGAATATGGAGAGCGCGAGGACGTATGGTGTGGATCTTAATGTGTCATGCCGCTTGACTCGTGACCTCAGCGTGGGAGGGAACTACAGCTATCTGGACACGAAGGCGGAGGTGTATGATGTCACGCATTCCAGACTCGACGAAATCGTGATTGACGGCATGGCGCACAACAAATGGAACATGTACGCAGTGTGGCGACATGATATGTGCCGCTCATACAGAATGTCTGTGGGACTTTACACGAGGGGCAGCAGTAAGCGTTACTACCAGAATTACGGAGATGGCAAGGCGTACCAGATATGGAAACTGACCACTACCCATGAGTTCGGTAAGAAGAAGTCTGACAAACCGTATAAACTGGAGTGTGGACTGGATAATATGTTCAATTATGTCGACCGCACACCGCATCCTTATCATCTGGGGACTACAACCCCGCCGATGTCTGTGTACGCCTCGTTCAGTATACGTGTCAACGCAGGTAAACAAGTCGCTCTCAGACATTTGAGGACTACGGGTGACGATGCGGACAACTGATGTGTTTAAACCTAACTTAAACTATTAACAATAAATCAATTATGAAAAAGATTAAATCTTTTATTATGGGATTGCTGACTATGGCGTTGGTGTTGCCTTTCGCCTCTTGTTCCGATGACGACGATAATGTCAGCAACAATTACACAAAGTATCAGAATGCTGTCGACGCGCAAGTTAAGACGCAGAAGAAGAATAGCAAAGCGATACTTCTCGTGGCTTTCGGATCAACCTGGCAGCAGGCGTTCAACGCGTTCGACGCTACTGTGGCTGAGTATAAGAGCAAATTCTCTGGCTATGATGTCTACATGTCTTTTAGCTCCGCTATATGTATCAACTACGCGGCGGCAGGTGAGCACGCAAATGACGAGGGTGAGGATAAGGCTGAGGTGAGAAATTACTACGCTCCTAACTTCTGGCTTCATGCCCTTGGCTCTGCTCAGTACGATGAGATTATTGTTCAGTCTCTTCAGGTTATTCCTGGTGAGGAGTACAGTCGCGTAGTGAACTATATCAAGGATTTCGCCAATAACAGCCTCGGCGACCTCGACGACTCTTACCTGTCAAAGGTGACTCTGAAGCTCGGCACTCCGCTCCTGAACAACACTGACGATGTGGATAAGGTGGCTAAGATCCTCAATGACATATACAAGGATCAGGCTGCTCAGGGTGTGGTGGCTTTCATGGGACATGGTAACCCTGACAGCTATGACACTTATAAGGCTAACGTACGTTACACTCAGCTCGAGAACGCCCTTCAGAAGTACAGTGCTAATTACTTCGTGGGTACAGTCGATATGCCGGACAATTACAAGCAGGACGTGTACGCTCGTATGCAGGCTGCCGGCATCAACTCTGGCGTTGTCAATCTCTATCCGTTGATGTCCATCGCCGGTGACCATGCGCATAATGACATGGCTGGTGAGGGCGATGAGTACTGGGACGCTTCTGACGAGGACTCAGAGGAGAACAGCTGGTTCGAGTATTTCTCTCATAAGGGATATTCTGTCACTGCTAACTTGAAGGGTCTTCTTGAGGTGCCTGCTATACGCGCCGTGTGGGAAGGTCATACTCAGGAGCCTGTGGAGCTTGAGGATTATTACCACTCAATGTTTCCGGAGGAGTAAGCTCTTGAATTAGATGCCGCTGATGGCCTTCGGAACGGACGCGGCAAATAATTATACATAAAATATCATTTAAAGTTTGTTTGGTAGGGCAACCGGAGGCGTCCGTGTTTGTCCTACTTTTTTTTGATGTGACTATTTTTTACCGCTCTCTCTTGTGATTTGATGAGGTAATGTCGTTGCTTCTTTATTTTGTGGGGGCTTTTTGCCGCTGAAATGCTGATTTCCTGTTGATTTGTTATTGTTGTGTTGATGTGTCGCTTTTCATAGGTGTGAAGTTTCGTGGCTTTGTTTTTTATCTATTAGATTGTCAGATTTTAGCCATTGGAATTTAACCATTCTGCATGAGTGTGGGAGGTGGGGGAATAACGGACAATTTGGTTTGTAACCAAATTTCCTATGCCTTTTTTCTGCTGAAAATAAGTTAACTTATTGATAATCCGAAAACAATGTGTTTGAAAACTCCAGGTCTCTTTTTTGAAATTCTCAGGTTAGGAAATAGTCTACATATAGGTCTGAGAATTTAAAAATCCTAACCTGAACTTTTCAACGTCCTAACCTGAGAATTTCAGATGCCGAATAAGGCATGGGAAAATTCAAGAAGTCATTTTTCCGTTGTCACGTGTCAACGGAGAAAGGGGAGTTTTGAACAGTATAAATTTGAATGTTGGTAGGAAATCTGGTTGTGTCGCCAGACTGTTAATCTTTGGTTCAAATTGATTCAAAAATGGCAGAGAAAAGAAAGGTTGTGGTGGCTTTTTATGAGACAAATGTGTTTTTTTCTGACCGTTTTTTCTGTGTCATTCTTCATGCTCCTTGACATCTTCGAATGTCGCAGTGCCTCGCCTATGGTGGTTATGATACCTATATATAGGTATTACATCTTGCACCGTGGCATAATTTCGTGTTTAACTATACGCCAATGTCAACTTTTTCGTTAAATTTGCACTATGAGATATTTCTTATATATTATATCTGTCCTGACGCTTGTTCTTGCGTCTTGTGGAGGAGCGGGTAAGACTGACGATAAGGTCAGCGCCGACTCTCTGTACTCTGTCCGTGATTCTGTTTTGGGTAAGGCGGATATATATCCGGACACGGTGATTATTCGTTATGCCAAAGGACTAAAGGTGGATTATCTCAGTGAGGGAGTACGTGTCACCGTCTCTGACCCTGATCCCTCTTCTGCCGGAGACTCTGTGTCATTCGTGGTAAAAGAACCTAAGAAGCGTTTTATATGTATGACGGCTCTTCAACTCAGTAATTTCATTGCTTTGGGACTGGAGGATGATGTGGTGGGCATGAATAGCCTGAGGCATATCTTCAACCCGAGAATAGTGGAAAGGATGAGAGACGGGAAGACGCTGAAAATAGGTAAAGAGGGCAATTTCGACCTGGAGTCTGTGATCGCTTCTCAGCCTGATTATATTTTTGTGTCATCAAGCAAACACGGAGGGTATGAGACTCTCAAGGAATGTGGCATACCGCTTATACCGCATCATGGCTACAAGGAGACGGACCCGCTGGGACAGGCTGAGTGGATTAAGCTCGTAGGACTGCTCACGGGAGAGGTGAGACGGGCCAATGCTGTGTTCGATAATATCGAGATGAAATATAATACGTTGAAGGAGGAGGTGAGGCTGCTGACGGAAAACGCTAATGTCAGGATTCCGACTGTGGTGTCTGGACGGCAGATAAGAAGCGGCTGGTATGTGATGGGCGGCAATAGTTATATGGCGCGTGTCTTTAAGGATGCCGGAGCTGATTATGTCATGGCCGACAGACAGGAGACCGGAGGAGTGAATATGGACTTCGAGAGTGTCTACGCTAAGGCGGTGGACGCGGACTTCTGGCAAATCGATGGCTCGTTTGACGGGGAGTTTTCTCTCAAGTGCCTGAAGGCGGAGGATTCCAGGTATGCTGACTTGAGGGCGTTCAAGGAAAAGCATGTGCTGTTCTGTAATTTCGCGTCCACGCCTTATCGTGAGCTGTCTCCGGTTGAGCCGCATCTTATGCTGGCGGACTTTGTCAAGGCTTTCCACCCAAAGGTGCTGCCGCATTATTCTCCTAAATATTACAAGCTGGTTGGTGATTGAGAAACACGTGACGATAACTGCGAAAGAACTCTGAACAGAGTGTTTGTTGTAAAGTCGTGTTGCTTTTTTTCTTTGCTAAATGTTTTTTTTTCGTGAAAAACATACGAAATTGTTTGATAAAATTAACAGTTGTGTCTTCGTGTGAAAAAAAACACTAATTTTGCATCGTGTATTATTGGATATAATGAACATGTTTGTGAAATGATGACGATTTTTAGAAATTTCAAATCTTCATTCTTCTTTCAATGGTAAGGTGGAGTAAATAGTGTTATATATATATATAAATAAGGTGAAATAATTAAGTGATAAGTAGCGAATATGAGAACAAGGAAATTTACATCAACTGCTTTTTTGATAGCGATGTGGATTGTCTCTGCCGTGGCTGTTGCTGCAGGTGGCCCTCGGTTGTCTTCCGTAGACGCCGTGAACGATGTCGTGGTGACATCATTTACTGAGGGACAGGAGATATACATACGCTATAATACGGGTACTACTGATAACCCGCAATATCAGTATATAAATAGTGGAGCGACTTACGGTAGAAATTGCGTCATGAGTACGCATGGTGCTCCGATGTATATCACGATGACTAACAATGACGGTACGACAGCACCGGAACTTGGTGGAGGTCAGACTTATTTCGTTAAGGCTCCTCTTTATACAAGTGACACAAAGCGTTTCCTGGGAAATAGTTTGGGTGATGCTATTTTTGAGACTAAAGGATTCCCTATACGTTTTGAGGCGGTTGACGCGGTTAACAAGCCAAACTCTTATTATATATATTTTTATAATCTTAATGCTAAAGGTGTAGCTACTGGACAAGGTTACTTGCAGTATAATTCTAATCTTGACGTCACGCTTAAAGCAAATTCAGGCACTAAGGTTGAATGGGAAGTGGTGACTAAGGAACAGATGATTGCGGAGCTTGGCGCCGCAAGTTCTTATAATGCTGTTGACGCCACATTCTTTATTAGCGACCCTGGTTTCTCAAGAAACTTTATTGATACCTTGAAAAAACAGTGGAAGTTTGTGTGTGGAGGTACTTCTCAGGATTTGGTGCAGAATCAAAATGTCACTTCTGGTACATCTACTGCTCAAAGTAATTGTGGCTCAAATCAAGAAGAGGGTAAAAAGTCTGCTCTGAAAACTTATGTTAAGAAGGATGGTGATGCTTACAGCGTACAGCAGGTTCTGACCGGCATACCTAACGGTAAATACAGACTATATGCTCAGGGTGTGACAAGTGAGGAAGGAGGATGCTATCTCTTTGCTGACAATGGCGACCCTGCCGGTATCAAGAAGGTGGCGTTCGGAAAGAATGCTAATGTGAAATCTACTATTAATGCGTACGACGCCTTTAATGGTTCTGAAGGAAGTAATTATCTGAGATACATTGATGTGGATGTTGAGGATAATACCTTGACAGTGGGTGTGACTGGCTTGGCCGATGTCACAGCTACATCTTATGTGGATAATTTTGAGCTGTATTATTATGGTGAGCTTGACAGATCATCTGTCTATAATACGGAGGTGTCTGACTATACACCGGCGACAATGACTTCGCCTTGGATTGAGGTCGGAAATTCCACAAATGAGGTTCTTGAGCATCCAGAGAAGTATTTCTTCGCTTTGTGGAGTGACGTCGACGGATGTTTCATTCTTGGTGACGGAACAGACGGCTTGCAGGGAAGTGACTATAAGACAATGGTTTATAAGAAAGATATCAATCCTGCGGATGATTTGTCTTATATGTGGGAGATTTATAAGAATGGTAGCCGATATATTTTTGTGAGTCCTGCAGATCGTGAGAATATGATGCAGTCTGAGGCAAGCACGTATTATCGCTACAATGATGCTACTGAGGCTAATGTTGGTATGGCTGGTTTGTCTATCTCTACTGCAGGCTATAATAATATTATGCTTTACACTCTCTATGGACAGTGTCTTCACAAGTGGAAGTCGACAAAGGCTGATATTGTGTCTGACACGTATCCTGGTTTCCTGAAATTGTATGCGATACCGCGTACTTATTTGGTGTGTGATAAACCTAACGTTTTAAGCACAGCTTCTTTTGCTAATAAGATTGACCTTACTTCTCTTGTCTTGAACCCTGACGCTTTTGGACAGAGTGGTTACTTGGAAAGTGGCGTGTTCGGATGGGAAATGTCTGAGAATAAGAGTGTTTGGGTGAAGAATGGTACTTCTTCAGATTTCGGTGCTCTGAATGGCAGATCATATTTTGAGTTCGATAAGGATGTTGATGGAACGTTCTCACAGACTCTCACAGACCTTCCTTCTGGTAATTATAAGTTGAGCGTGTCTGTTTCTGGTGCTGCTAAGGGTGCCAGCTTATTCTTGTCTGATGGTACGAACGAAACTACAGCTTTGTTGAAAAATGCTGATTCTGACAATGTTGTGACCATTGAAGCTGTTGTGACAAGCGGTACGATAACGTTTGGTGTGAAGACTTCAAGCTACGCAGGTTCTGAAAACCTGAAGTTTGATAACTTTAAGCTTGAGTATGCTGGACCAATCTCAGGTACACCTCTATCTGATGGTTCTGATATATATATAAGGTATAATGCTGGTTCAGATGATAAACCTGAGTATTATTATCTTAATGCGGGCTCATATTGGGGAACACGTGCTATTACAAGTGTACATCCTCTCGCTTATACAATTTCGGAGACTGCAAATGAGAATGGTTACACTATTCAGTCTGCGTTTGCTAATGGTGGTGGAACTAATCTTACACAGAGCTATTTGCAAAACAAAGGATCATATTATGGTAATGATGGTAACTCAACTGAGTTTAAGTTGATTCCTGTTGATGAAAACGACTTGTCTGCCGGTTATTATATTTATTGTGTCTCTACTAAGACGTATTTGACACCAAATGGAGGTGGTAACCCGATTGTGGATTCTACTACTCCTTTTGCTTGGCAGATCTTTAATAAGTCGGAGATGGTCAACCAGTTGTCTTCTGCTTCTGAGACTAATCCTAAAGATGCGACGTTCCTTATTAAGGACCCGGATATAAGCCGTAATAATCGTTTGGCTTCTAACTGGAAGTTTATTTGTGACGGAACAGAGAAGTCTCTTGCAGTAAAATCTACTGTGACTACTTCAAATACTTCGGCTACATATTCCGGAAATGATGGTAATACTTTGTATGCTAATTATAATATTAAGGTATTGTATCCGTCTAATGGAAAGTCTTACGTTGTTCAACAGACTTTAACTGATTTGCCTAACGGATACTACACTCTTTACGCTCAAGGTATTTCGTCTTCGTCTTCTGCTACTTTCTTGTTTGCCAGTGACGGAACGAATGAGTTGGCGTCTGTCGCATTCGATGTTCCTGAGACAGCATTTACTTCGGGTACGTCTAATCAAATGATTGAGCAACAATTCTTCAGAAACACAGGAACGCTGTATGTTAAGTCTCTGACTTTCAAAGTTACAGACGGTACTGCTGTAATCGGTGTCAAAGGAGATATAAGGGATGTCACTACTTACTTTGATAATTTTGAGCTTTATTATTGCGGTGCTTCTGTAAGCAATACTTATTATTATGATGAGCCGAAGGACTACACTCCTGCTGATATCTCTGACAAGTGGGTTGAGGTTACTTCATCTTCCACTGATATTCTTAATAATCCTCAGGATTATCTGTTCTCTATCTGGCATAACGCTTCAACACCTTTGATGCTGGGAGCGGGTAGTGCTGATTATCAAGGTACTGCTTTTAGCACGATGACACTCGGCTCGTCTATCGACCCGATTGAGAATGGAGCTTATCTTTGGGAATTCCTCAGAACGGACAATGGTGGTTACACTATCTCTAATCTGACAGAACGTGAGTTTATGCTTCAGACTGAGGATGGTCAGATTTTCTATCGTTTCAATGATAATACTCGTCTGAATGTGGCTAACTCTGAGGTTACCTTCGAGTCAGCTGATTACAATAACTGGGCTTTGCATACCCCACAGGGATATGTGCACCATGCTGAAGCGAATGTGAATGATGTGGTCGTTGATGCTGAGGTTGGTTATCTCAAGATTTATGCTATACCGCGTTCTTACTATGCTATGGTTTATAGTGGAGTGGTTTATTCTGCTACTTCTGTCTCTCCTGCTGATGTGTCTCTCATGGTTGTGAACCCTGAGGCCGTCGGTACAAGTGGGGATTTGTCTTCAACAGTCCTCGGTTGGACTCATGACTCTTCTAGAGCCTGGACAATTGAGGGAACTTCTTCTGACTTCACTACGTCAAGCGGTAACAGCTATTTCTGTATGGACCGCTCAAGTATGACTACTTTCTCTCAGGTAATCAATGACTTGTTACCGGGTGATTATAAGCTGACTGTTTATGTCAACTCTCTTCAGGAAGGTGCTACGTTGTACGCAACTGATGGTGCTCTTACTGAGTCTGTGGATCTGTCTGAGGCTGAGTCTGGACTCGTATCACTGCCTTTCACAGTGTCTAAGGGTAAGACTTCTGTGACAATTGGTATCAATACTCTCTCTTATTCTGATTATCCTAATGTTTTGTTCGATAAGTTCCAACTTTATTATCTTGGAGCTCCTTCTGACATGTCTGTCGATCTGAAGGAGGATGTCGAGTATTACATAAGATATAATAATAGTACTACTGCTGTTCCTGATTATGTTTATATAAACTCAGGTTCAACATGGGGTACTCGTGCTGTCACTAAGGAACATGGTATGCCTTTGGTTTTGGCAGCTCTCGGAGAGACTTCTACTCTGGAGGATTTCTATGGACTGCAGCCATATTCCATACGTGGTGAGTTGTCCTATGCAAGCAATAGTGCTAATGCTGGATATCTCTCTTATGGAACAGGTTCAGAGACTAAACGCTTTTATATGGATCAGTTGGCTAAGAAATTTATCTTCAAGCCTGTAGATGCTGTCAATAAACCTAATGTTTACTACATTTTTGCGGTGGACAGCTCTAAGTATCTGGTTCCTGCTACTGGTGATGGTATTCAAAATGATGCTTCTTATGTGTTGGGAATGAGTACTGAGCCAGCTGAATGGGAGGTGTTAAGTAAAGCACAACTCATTAATGGTTTAGCTGATGCGTCTGTTTATATGCCTGTTGACGCTACATTCTTAATGTCTAACTATGACTTAAGTAATAAGTATGTACCGTCTTATGATAAGTGGGTCGTTAATGGTAATGGTTCTGTGTCTTCTTTGGGCTTCTCAACAAACAATACTGTCGGTGATGTGGTTGTTCGTCGTGAAGGTGCAAACTGGGCTTTCAGTATTAAGGCCATGGTCGGTAATACAGGTAATGACTTTACTGTTCAGCAGACGATAACTGGTCTTCCATCCGGAAAATACCGTCTCTCTGCTTACGGAGCCGCTATGTACGAAAACTCTGCTTATCTCTTTGCATCTGATGGAACTAATGTGTTGGCGTCCGACGCTTTTGTGAGTGATTCGTACATCACATCTAGTGTGTCTACATATAATGTCATTAACGGTCTCTTCTACGGTAAGAGTTCTGACTCTTATAAGACTGTTATTGAGTTTGAGGTTACGGACGGAACTCTGGTCTTTGGTTTAAGCGCAGGTCAGGTTGCTAAGGATACTATTTTTGTCGATCGCTTTGAGTTGTATTATTGCGGTGACAAAGACGCTAGTGGAGTTTATAATTCTGTTCCTGTATCATTTATACCTGATGTTTTGTCTAATTCTTGGGTTGAGGTAAAGTCTCTTATGGACGACGCTATGCAGAATCCGCAGAATTATCTGTTCACTATCTGGGAGAATCCTACTGACTGTGCTGGTATTGCTGAAGGTACTGATGGTTTCCAGGGCTCAGATTACAAGACTATGGCTACTACTTTCGACGTTAATCCTCTTAATGATCTCTCTACTATTTGGGAGTTCTATAAGGGTGACGATGGTAAGTACTTGATTGTAAATGCTTCTGAACGAGAGAATGTCCTTCTTACTGAGGATAACGATTATTTCTTCCGTTATAATGACCAGAGCAGTATTGTTTATGACAAGGGTTTTGTCACATTTACAGAGGCTAAGTATAATAACTGGACATTGAAATCTGCGAAGGGTTATCTGCACCGTTGGGATAGCAGCTGTAATGATTATGTGGTTGACAAAAACAAGGGTTACTCTAAGATTTACGCTATCTCACGTGTTCAATACTATATTGACGTGAAGGATATTCTTTATACATCCTCTATCTTGACTCCTATCGATGTACCTTTGTTAATTTCTAATAATGAAGGTATTGGTGAGGATGGAAAAGAACCTCTCATGTGGAACTTCTCTGTCTCTGATGAGATTAAGGTACAGGATAATAGTGAGTCTTCTTTCTCTTTGGTAAGCGGAAATCAGTTCTTTGAGTATTCAAGTGAGTCAAGCCCAACAACTGTTATGTCCCAGACTATCAGTAATCTTCCACGTGGATACTATCTCTTTGAGGTAACCACTAATACTACTGGTAATAGTGGATATATCTTTGCGGAGGCTACTGGTCAGGAGCGTCTTGTTGAGGACCTTTCTTCTTCCGATCCTGAGACACACATTGTCGCTGTGCCTGTACAGCTCGATGTTGATGGCGGTTCTATTACGTTTGGTATAGATATTTCTGAGTACCAGCATACTGCTGATGCACAGAGTAGTACTGATGAGTCTAACTACCTTATTCAGTTTGATAAGTTCAATCTGAAGTATATGGGTGTAAGTGAGGTTCTTGTCTCTGAGATTAACGAGGGTGACTACTTCATCCGTACTAATGTTAATTATGGTACGTCATTGACCCCTGAGTATCGTTACCTTAATTCAGGTGGTTACAGTTGGGGTACTGACCCTGTTCTTGACTCTCATGGTTATCAGTTCGGTTTTGACTTGAGGGAAGATAATACTCTTAACGATGGTTATACGTATTATTCTATCGCTTCTGAGTTGTATCAGTCTGGTAATGACCATGGATCTTACTTCGATGGCTTGCACCATGACCACCACTATAATAACTCTTGGTTCAGACTTATGCAGGTTGATCCAGAAAATAACCCATTACAGTATAAACTTTATACTCGTAAGCCTTTGAGTGGTAATCCTGGTTATATGAACCCTGCTTCTGACGGTTCTCTTTATATCAGTTCTGATTATGATAATGCGTGTGTCTGGGAGCTTATTACAGCAACACAGCGTATCAAGGAGCTTCAGGATGCTACAGCTGATAATCCTATGGATGCAACATTCTTCATCAAGGATCCAAGCTTCAGCCGTAACAACGTTAATAAGGTATATTGGCATCTTAATTCGGATGACAATACTCTTCCTATTACATTAGGTAATAACGAAAGCGGTACTAATGTGATGAATACTTCAGATGGAAAGTTGAGGATTAGAATAGGTAATGAGAATTATCATGGTTTAAGAGAGAATCTCTATGACTTTAATGTCAAAATGGAGGGACTTGTTGATTCTTCTACTCCTTATGATTTATACCAGAAGGTTTATCTCGAGAATCTCCCTGCTGGTAGATATCGTCTCTCTATTCACGGATACAGTAATATTGATGGTGGTGCAGTCCTTTACGCTTCAGATGGAACAGATGAGTTGGGTTCTGTAACTCTTGACCATTCCGTCAGTGGAAAGACTGAGGCATCTACTCAGGCTATGGCTGCATATTTGTTTAACTATGGTAAAGAGGGTCTTGAGAATCATGTCCTTACTTATGGCTTCAAAGATTATGCTTCTGAAGTGAGTGAGGCTTCTACTACTCTTGCTAAGTATCTTGGTTATAAGACTACTGGTTATTATAAGTCTGTTGAGATTGAGATTACTTCAGATAATCTTGTTGTAGGTGTCAGAGGTGAACTTGGAAAGAATGACTATGCTATCTTTGATAATATTGAACTTTATTATCTCGGCGAGTCTTTACAGAGTATTTCTGAGATGACTTCACCAACTGATGTATATGTTTACAATGTTGATGCAGGTAAGTATCTCGGAACTACAAAGGAGACTGACAGTAAGAAGAATATGTATTCGTTCGTTGAACAGGATGGTATCAAGTTTACTCTTGAACCTGTTGATGCTTCAAGCGGAGCGTTCTATATCTCTACAACAGAGATTGATGGTAATAAGTATTATCTCTGTCCTGGATCTGGTTTAGTTGGTATGACTTTCGTCAATGCTACAACTCCGTATGTGTGGACTGTTGAGAGTTATGACACATCTGATGATAATAAGATATATAAGATTAAGGATCAGAAAGGTAGACTCTTCGGATGGTCAGGTGATGAATATGGACTCGTGTTCACTACTATTTCTAATGACTTAGAGCCACGTGGTGACCAGTGGGTATTCCATAGACCTGGACAGTATCAAAAGAACAGACTTTTTTCTAAGCTTGCTTCTAATGTGAGACGTGACTATTGGCCGGTTATCCGTGCAGCTCGTGTTAATATGAAGAATTTTACTGGTTCTCGTGAGATTACTGGTCTTAAGGATGCTTATAATAATCTGTTCGATGTATGGAGCGGTTCTCTTGCATCAACGTCATCATTGACATCTTTGGCTGAGAATCTTAAGAACGTTATGTTAACAGCTCTTCCAACCTATGGTACTCTTCATAATCCAGTTGACGGCTCCTTCCTTATTAAAGAGGCTGGGCTTGGTACTGATGATAGCTGGACTAAAAAAGGAACATGGTCTAAAGTAACTGTTAATTCTACTGCTAGTAGTGTTAGTTCTGCTAACGGTATTGTTAATGTTGGTCGTTTCTTGTACTCTTCTACCGCAGGTAGAACATTATCTCAGACTTTGACTGGTCTTCCTGCTGGAAGATATAAGTTAGCTGTTGATATTCGTAGTCGTTCTGCTGGTGGTTGGTATACTCTTTCTATGTCAAGTACTGACGAGGATAACAATGATATATCTTCCGTTCTTGATAATGGCTATGTCGAGAAGTTCACTACTATATCTACTAAGACAACTCCTTACCTTGAGGTTCAAGATGGTAGAGACGTTACGATTTCTCTTAAATTGGTTAGTGGTTCTATCGCATTCGATAACTTTAAGTTGTTGTATTGTGGTGATCTCCGCGGAAATTATGAGCTTAACTCTGATGCGACAGAACTCACTCTCTTGGGTAACTGGGATAATATGCCAGGTCTTGAGGAAGAAGTTCTTGGTGTGATTGAGGATAATATCTCTACTCTCGGTGCTGTATATGTATACAAGGATGAGGTTACTTTGTCAAGTGAGTTGAACGTTACTGATGCAGGTTGGCAGACAGGTGGCAATAATATTCTCTTCTATACAGACTATGAGTCTGACCTTGTTAGTGGTTCTTCTAATATTGTCACTAAATCTGTAGTTGATAATGGAGATGAGGAGTATGTTGTCCAGTATGATTGTACAAACCTTGTTCTTACTGATAAGATGACACTCTTTGTACCATATCAGTTCAATGCTGAGACTGCAACTTATTCTCGTACTTCTACTCTTATTGATGGTAAAGCATGGGGTACTTTGGTTATGCCGTTCAACCTTACTACTCTTCCTGAAAATGTAACAAGTTATTATCTTCCTTCAATGGTTGATGACAACTATACATACGGTAAGTTGAAAGTGACTTCAATCACTGATAATACTTTGGCTGCTAATACTCCTGTTATTTATGTCGCTACGGGTGATTTGTCAATCAATGAGGAGAATGTTGTGGTCAAAAAGACTTCCGAGCTTAAGTCACCAGATCCAGTAAATGATGATATTACTCTCTACGGTTCATATGTTAAGTATTATGTCGGTGTCTTGGGATGCGAATCAAGTGATGTTGAGAATAGTGATGGCTTGAGTGCCGAGAACTGTTACTATGTTAAGAGTAATAAGTTCTACAGAGGTAACTGTTACTTCTCTATTGCCCCGTTCAGAGCTTTCGTTTACAGAGGTAAAGTTAATGAGGATGATGAGTCAAGTAATATTGGAGCACGTGCTTCTGTTCTTGAGATTGAAATTGATGATATAGCTAATGGTATTGCTGGAAATAGTGTTGATGATGTTAGTGTTGTCGGTTATTATGACGCTCACGGATTACGTCACAGCGAACTTGTGAAAGGTGTTAATATTATTAGGTATTCAGATGGTTCAAGTCGTAAGATTTACCTTAAGTAATAAATTGGGATAACATTGGTGTTGTGGGATTTGCATCTCACAACACCAAATATAGCGAAGATAATTTTTACATTATATGAAAAGATTGTATATTAGACCTGAAGCTGAATTCTATTCGTTTAGGATTGATGCTCCATTCTTGAATGGAAGTAATGAAGGCGATCTTGGTAATAAAGGTGATGAGGGTGATGTTCGTCGTCGTTATTCTGTTGATATGGAGGAGTCAGGTCGTGGCGGAAGTAGCAGCCGCGGAGGAAATAATGGTTGGGGAAGTCTTTGGTAAGGTAAAGTTGTTTATCTTCTGATTCCTAAATAAAAACACGTTAAGGCAGTACGTTTATCGTATTGCCTTAGGGTGTTTTTACTTATTTCCTTTTTTGTTCTTCTTTTTTATTTTATTTGTGTCTGCTATAATTTGTAACTAACAAAGTATGTGCCTTCTGTGATAATAGTTAAACATTGAGTAACCTAACCATCCTAAATAAGACGTTCATGCAAAAACAAAGGCGTCCGACATCAAAACTGATGTCGGACGCCTTTGTTTCCCCCTTTGTCTATAACCCTCAGTTTTCAAGTGACTGTGCGACCCTGTACGGCAAGAGTGCCTCGCACTTCTCACTTGTCATGTCTCGGTTTATCTTTGTGATGGTTACAGTGAAAAGACATTTTGTCCTTTTTGTTTCAGGCATGTATTATGCTGTTCTTTTTCTCTCCACGTACAATTGGTATGAGTTTATCATATTGTGCCATACTGAATAGAAACCTCCAGCCATAGCGGTTACGGGATTCATAAAAGTCGCTCCCATCCAAATTGCGAAAACCGTGTTTTTTTGTCCCATACTTTGAGTACACGCTATAGACTCATGGTAATGATTACCGATTTTTCTGCCAATATAAAACTGCATGACGCAACATACTAAACTTGACATAGCAATACCCGCTAGAGACACCAATGGCTCATTGCTATGTACGATGGCTTTCACTGTCACTCCAATGGCCAGTGCTAATGATACGATCCATAAATTAAAAGCTAGATTTTTGAGTGACTTGATTTTGCCGTGAATCTCTGGCGCCAATTTTTTTAATGTGAAAGCAATGACCAGTGGAAAAATGAGGGTAGGGAAAACCTTTCTGAGTATCAAAAAGAAAGAGCTCCAGAACGTTATGCCGTTTTCTCCCTCGTCTAATAGCGGAATAATAGCTGGGGTGATGATAGAGGCCGCAAGATTGATTATGCATGTATATGACACCACTGCGCTCGCGTTACCTCGAAGCTTTGATGTGACTACGGATGCGCCGGCTGCTGTCGGGCATATCATGCAGAGCATAGCGCTTTCTATCACAACCTTCCACTTGCTGTCAGGTGACATGATGATTATCGCTCCGAGGCTGACGAATGCCATTGTCTGTATCAGTAACGGCCATATCATCCACCTCTTCGGTTTGAGCTGATTGAAGTCCACCTTGCAGAAACTCACGAACAGCATGCAGAAAATCAGTGACGGCTGTATATAGCCGTGTAGCGCCTCGTTCACGAAGTCGTGCGTGAAGTCTAGGAAATGCATATTTACATATACGTAGTAGGTTGCCACTCCGGCGAGCATAGCTATTGGCAGTGACCAGTTCTTAATAAATGTAACAATCTTCATACCTTGTCTGCTTGTTCTGTTCCTCTTTTTGTTATTATATCCTTTCTGAGTACGTGAGTTTATTTGTTGTTCTCGAGATACTCCTGCAGTTTCAGCATTTCGTCCCTGTATTGGGCGGCGAGTGTGAAGTTAAGCTCTTTCGCTGCCTTTCTCATGAGCTTCTCCGTATGTGATATAGTCTTTTCCATCTGTTCGTGAGACATGTTCATGATTATCGGGTCCTCTGCGGCGTTCTTCACGCCGTCATCGATGTATGCCTTGCTGATATAATCAGATTTCTTGCCTTCGTGCAGGAACTTTTGTGCCTTCTTTATCTGGGTAGGAGTGATGTTGTGCTCTTTGTTATACTCCATTTGTTTTTTCCTTCGTCTCTCCGTCTCATCTATGGTGAGTCTCATACTTTCCGTAATCTTGTCGCCGTAAAGTATAGCCATGCCGTTAACATTTCTTGCGGCTCGTCCCACGGTCTGTGTGAGTGCCCTGTGACTTCTCAGGAATCCCTCTTTGTCCGCATCCAGAATGGCCACGAGAGACACCTCCGGGAGGTCCAGTCCCTCTCTTAACAGGTTCACTCCCACAACCACGTCGAACTCGCCGGCCCTGAGTTTGTCCAGTATGTCCACACGCTCAAAAGTGTCTATGTCGCTGTGAATGTAGCTACATTTCACTCCGTTGTTCAGCAGGTATTCAGACAATTCCTCGGCCATTCTCTTAGTTAAGGTTGTTACCAATACTCTCTCGTTCAGCTCTATACGTTTCTGTATCTCCTCCATGAGGTCGTCCACCTGATTCTCTGTCGGTCGCACCTCGATCTTAGGGTCGAGCAGTCCTGTCGGTCGTATCAGCTGTTCGACGACCACGCCCTCCGCTTTCTCCAGCTCATATTTTGCGGGAGTGGCGCTCACATAGATTGTCTGCTTGGTGAGTTCCTCGAACTCGTCAAACCTGAGAGGTCTGTTGTCCATGGCGGCGGGTAGTCTGTAGCCATATTCCACAAGCGTGGTCTTACGTTTCCTGTCTCCCCCGTACATTGCCCTGATTTGTGGAATGGACTCATGGCTCTCATCTATCACGAGCAAGAAATCGTTCGGGAAGAAGTCCAGCAGGCAGTATGGCCTTTCTCCAGCTTCTCTGCCGTCAAAGTATCGAGAATAGTTCTCTATTCCCGAGCAATGTCCTAGCTCCCTAATCATCTCGAGATCGTTGGTGACTCTCATCTCCAGCAGTTGCGCTTTAGCCACGTCACCAATCTCCTCGTAATATTGTAGCCTCTCGTGAAGGTCATCTTCTATCTTGTGAATGGCCACTTGCACCTTGTCCTTGGACGTCATGAACAGGTTCGCCGGGAAAATCTTATATTCAGTGAAGTCGCAGATTACGGCACCGGTCAACGGGTCTATCTCTTGTATGTTCTCTATCTCGTCCCATGCGAAGCAGACCCTCACCACCTTCTCGTCATAAGCGAGGTAGATGTCCACGTTCTCGCCCTTCACCCTGAAGTGTCCTCGTGTCAGCTCTATGTCGTTTCTCACGTACAGGCTGTCCACGAGTCTTCTCAGCAGCACGTTGATGTCAAGTGACTGTCCTGTTTTTATCTCCGTTATGTTCTCGCTGAAGTCCATAGGGCTGCCCATACCATATATGCACGATACGGATGACACGACAATGACATCCTTGCGTCCGGACAACAACGCAGACGTGGCGGCAAGCCTAAGCCGGTCGACCTCCTCGTTTATTGCCAGGTCCTTCTCGATGTAAGTGTCTGTCGACGGAATATATGCCTCTGGCTGGTAGTAGTCGTAGTAGCTGACATAATACTCGACGGCGTTATTCGGGAAGAAACCTTTCATCTCCGTGTATAGCTGGTGCGCCAGAGTCTTGTTGTGACTGAGAATCAGTGTCGGTTTGTTAACGTTCTTAATCACGTTCGCCACGGTGAATGTCTTTCCGGAGCCTGTCACTCCCAGAAGAACTTGAGCAGGCAAACCCTCATTCACTCCTTGCGTAAGTTGCTCGATGGCCTCCGGTTGATCGCCCGTTGGCTCGTACTGTGATGTCAAAACAAAATCCATGATGCAAAATTACGTTATATTTACTTATCTTGTCATAAAAACTCTTAATTTTTAGCACATTGATGTTAAAAAGTGAATTTGACATGTTGGTTATGTCATTATGATTCTTTACCTTTGCATCACTTTTTTTTATGGTAATGAAGAAGCATCTTTTTCTACTAATGTCTTCAGCGCTTCTGTTTGGTGCTTGCAACTCCTATAACGAGGTCTTGAAGACTATGGATTATGACTATAAGTATGAGGCTGCCAAGGAGTATTATGCGTCTGGCAGCTATACTCGTGCCTATCAGTTGCTGGAGGAGCTTATTGTTCCTTTCAAGGGTTCAGACAGGGCAGAGGAGTCTTTGTACATGTTGGGTATGTGCTATTATAACCTCAACGATTATGAGACGGCTTCACTCTTCCTCGACCGTTATGTCAAGACGTATCCTAAGGGTGCGTATGCGGAGCTGTCGCGATTCTACAGTGCGAGGGGGAACTACTTGCAGTCACCGGACTCGCGTCTGGACCAGACACCGACATACTCTGCGATTAACAAACTGCAGGAGTTCTTGGACTTTTATCCTTACTCTTTGTTGAAGGAAGATGTCAATGACATGATATTCCAGCTGCAGGATCGTCTGGTGCAGAAGGAGTATGACTCTGCCAAGCTTTACTATGACTTAGGCGATTACACGGGTAACTGTCCTAATGGAGGCAGTAATTATGAGGCGTGTATCATAACGGCGGAAAATGCGCTTAGGTCTTATCCGTATACGAATCTGCGCGAGGATTTGTGTATGATGGTTTTGAGAGCCAGGTATGAGTTGGCGTCAAAGAGCGTGGAAGAGAAGTCAGACGACCGTTATCGTGAGACGATAGACGAGTATTATGGTTTTACCAACGAGTTCCCGGACAGTAAGTACATCAAAGAGGCAAACCACATATTCAAACGTTCGAAGGCAAAGGTTAAGAACGACGAGAAAAACTGATGTGGTTTGTTAAAGAGCAAATTAGAAATAATAACTATATAATTATAAGAAGATGGATTTCAAGAAAACTAATGCGCCTACAACTACGGTTACACGTGATCTTATGGATTTGTGCCGTGACACAAACAATATTTATGAGAGCGTTGTGATAGTGGGAAAGCGTTCAAATCAAATTTCTGTTGCAATGAAAGAGGAGCTCTCAAAGAAGTTGCAGGAGTTCGGTACTTCAAGCGACAGCCTTGAGGAAGTGTTCGAGAATGAGGAGCAGATTCAGATTTCCAAGTTTTACGAGCGTTTGCCAAAGCCAACGCTAATAGCGACTCAGGAGTTTATTGAGGATAAGATATACTATCGTAATCCTGCTAAGGATGCGTCTGACAGACTTGCCTAATATTGCGGTATGATACAGAGGATACAGACTGTTTACCTTTTTCTGGTGATTGTCTTTTCTTTCGTGGCGTTGTTATCCCCTGTGGGAGAATGGACAGTGATGGGAGAAACTGTTGCGGAGTGTTCTAATTTCACTTTTGCGGCGTATGGTCCCTGTGCTTCGTACAGCAGTTATGGTCCTTTCTCGTTGGGAATACTGCTTATTTTGGTTATGATGCTGTCACTGTTAAGCATCATGTTGTTCAGAAAGCGAATGAGACAACTGCGTCTGACGATTGTCAGCACCATCTTGCTTGTCGGATATTGTGTCACGTACGCCATATTCATGTATAAGTTTGACATGGCTCTTGAGGCTTCCGCTCCAGACGAGAACTTAAGTTTCCATATCCCTTTCGTTGCGATATTCCCGTTTTTGTCCATAATACTCAATATTCTCGCTATCGTGGGAATCAGAAAAGACGAGGCTTTGGTGCGTTCTCTTGACAGGTTGAGATGAGGATGGTGTGTGCGTGAAGACTAACGGAAGCAAAAAAGCAGACTTTTTTACGTTTTCAGTAAAAAAAGTCTGCTTTTTTATTTGTCAGTAAAGAAAAATGTTCTACCTTTGCACTCGCTAACGGAAAGCAAAGTCTTAGTGAAGACGATTTTTGACAACATATTGTTAGTGTTAATGCGGAAATAGCTCAGTTGGTAGAGCACAACCTTGCCAAGGTTGGGGTCGCG